>NZ_CP108081.1:12000000-12223696 GCF_036182465.1 Streptomyces sp. NBC_00258 | reverse complement strand
CCCTTAAGAAATTTCTGGCGAAATTTCTGCCCCGTGAATTCCGCCTGGCGGCGAATTCGTTTGTGGTTTATGCCGGGCCGCTGGCGCGGCCCTTAGTTCGGCGTGTGAATTTGCCTGGCGGCAAATTCTAGGTTGTGGGTGGTGTTTGGGTTTCTGTATTTTGCCTGGCGGCAAAATTCTTGTTTTTAGTTTTGTTGGGCCGCTGGCGCGGCCCTTTCTTGGGTTTTTGGTGTTGTGTTTGTCGGAGCGCTGGTGCGCTCCGGTTGTTGACGGATTGTTGGGTGTGGCGTGGTGTCATGCCGGGTGGCATGACCGGGAGTTGAGGTGTGGGGGTGTCGCGGGCCTGTTGGCCCGCGGGTGTTGGGGGGTGTCTTGTGCTTGGACCGTGTTGTGCGTGCCCTGGGCGTAGGTGTTGGGTTGCTGGCGCCTGGCGGCGCTGAGTGGGCTTGCGTTGGCGGGTTGTCGAACGTGGCTTGCTCTTTCCTGACTTGGGGGCCGTGCGGATCGGTCGTCTTTTGGTTGCGGGATGTCGTGGGGTGAGATGGCCGCCGGTGTGTCTTGCCGCCGGGAAGCCACGGGGGCTGGCACGAAGGACGTGGTGCCGACGGCCGTGTCTGTCTCTGTTGCCGCTGGGGGCGTTGCTGGAGGACTGGGCGGCTAGGGAGGGCCGGTGTCCGACTCTCTCTCTGATGGTGAACAGCCTGAGCTGGTTGTCAGCCGTGTGCGGAGTATGTCCGGAGCTCGTCTCGGCGCTGCATGCTCAAGGCGGCAGCGGGCAGCGGTCGTTGAGTCTCTTGCTGGATGCCGCGCATGTCCTGAACCGTCCTTCAGAGTTCCGGGCGCCGTATGAGGTAACACAGTCGTGTCTGCGGGGTGCGGCTGGACAGTGTTCTCAGCATCGCGGGTGACGACTTCCCTGGGCTGTGTAGTACCACCAAGGCAGTCACCGAGACGGCCGAGGCCGTGGCTGATGCCTGGCGGCAGTATGGCGAGGTTAGTGCCCAGGGATCTTGATGTCCTCATGAGTGCGGTCGAGGAGCTGCGTGCCGATCGGGTTGACCGCGGCGGGTCCCGTACCCGGGCAGATCGGGCACTTGGTGGCCGAGCAGACCCGGCCGTCTGGATACCTCCTCCCCTGCTGAGCGTGGCGACGACGGCGCCCAGCTGTCCCTGACCGCCTGGGGTATCCAGCACGCCGTGCGCACCGGCGAGTGACTACCCGGGCAGCTGACGGCGGTACTGGAGGAGCTGCTCGGTGCCGAGCCGGACGACCAGGCCCTCGCCGTCATCGGCTTCTGCCTCGCGCAGCTCCACCACTGCGCCCCTGCCTGGGTCACTGATCGCACCGACGCGCTGCTGTCCTTGGATCGGACGTGGCGCCCCGCGCGCAGCTAGCTCGCCCACGGCAGGCCCGACCCTGTTCTGCTGGCCCAGCTGGACCGTGCCGGCTTGTGGCAGGCTTTGTGTGCGCCGCACGCCGAACCCATCGGCCCTGCCGGTGCGTTTCTCGCAGGCTCGTCGGCTGCACCCTGGCGGAGGCGAGGCCGTCTCGGTGATGCTGTCCCGGCTCGCCACCTGCACCGCCCGCGTTGCGGCCGTCGTCTGGCGAGCCGCTGAGGATCTGCCACACAGCCGGCCTCTTCGCCTGTGTTCCCGCCGCAGACACCCCGAGCGTGAGGCACTATGCCGTGCCCTGATCAACGCCGGAGCCATCAAAGACGCCCACGGAAGCTGACAGGCAGGCCAGGTCACCACTGTTCCTGAGGAAATCGCAACAACCGCCCCTTTCAGATCAGGGTTTCGTCGGCGTGGTCTGGCGCGGGACGGCGCCGACCGGCGCGGAGGTGGGCGGGCCGGCTGGCAACAGGGGGCGGATCAGGGCCAGGCCGGCGGACAGCATGGGAGCGACGCGGCCGATCACAGGTCGGTTGCGTCCGAGCACGGCGTACGCCACGGCGCCCAGGCTGGCCGGGACCGTGGCAATCAGGATCCACAGCGGCCACCAGTACACCGTGGCCAGGCTCAGAACTACGGCCGCACTGGCGGCCGCCGCCCAGGGGACCCTCATCACCCGGGTCAGTACGTCTTCGGTCGACAGCTGCCACAGCACCGGCTCGTGTCGGTCGCTGATCACGCGCAGCGCCAGGGGGCGGACCGTATCCCAGAGGATGTCCCACGGGTCGATGAGCAGCGCGATGCCGACGAGCACCAGGAGGTCGGGGAAGCCCAGCCATGTTGGTGATGACGTCACCCAGGTCTTGAGGGCGTAGTGCACGCCGGCGCCGACCATCATCAGTACGCAGCCCAGTACCCGGCCGAGTACCAGCGCCACGAGCAGCCAGCCCCCGCCCACCTGCCGGGTCTGCCAGGGATCAGCCGGCCGGATGGCGTCGTCCAGTTCCTCGCGGCGTTCGGCTCCCTGCGACAGCAGCGCCTCGGCGGTGCGCAGCGCCCGGCCGGGATCGGCAAGGAAGTACTCCTCCTGCAGTTCGTGCGGCAGGTCCCCAGGGCCAAGGCGCAGGGCGATGGCGATCGGCGGGGCAGCGGCGCGCAGCCGGGCGAGTTCCTCCTGCAGGGAGATGCTCTGCTGCTGGGCGCGGGCGGCCAGCTGTTCGGCCATCTCGCGGGCTTCCCGGGCCCGTTCCAGCTCCTGCCGGGCCGTGTGCAGTTGTTCTTCGAGTGCGGCCATCTTGGCGTGTGCGTCGGGTAGTTCGCGGGCTCGGGCGACCTCGTCCTGGAGGGTGGCGACCAGGCGCATCAGTAGCAGTACCAGCTGATGCGTGCCGGCGCGTTCGCGTTCCAGGTCCATGGCCCGGTGGGTGAGCGAGATCAGCTCCTTCTGGGTCTCGCGGACCGCCAGCTCCCCGCCGGACGGCTGGGTGTGGGCGGGAGGCGATGCGGGCGGCTTGTTCGCGGCCTCCCACAGCGCCAGCGCCCGTTTGAGATCGAGTTCGCGTTTGCGGGGCTCTTTGACCACCGCCGTGACGAGGTCGACGACGAACTGCCGGGAGGGCACCCGTCCGTCCAGGTTGTCGCTGATCGTCGACTTGCCCCGGTGCATGAGTCCGGCCAGGGTCCGCACCGTGACACGGTGCGTGTCCATCACATCTCGGAGGAAGCTGGCCAACTCCGCTGCCTGGGGTGCCTGTGCGTTCAGTGGCCTCCATCCGCGGCCCCGGCCTTTCGCACCCGCCATCGCGCCCCCTGCGATTGTCCGGCCGTGTCCCGGACAAGGCCCTATTGTCCGGAGTTCACCAGGTCAAAGGGTACGGACAAGGTGCCGGACGCACATCGGCGCGGAAGGCTGTTGACCGGAACCAATCGGTTCTCACCGTCCCTGGCCCGGTCACCGAAAACCCTTGGAGTCGCCCCGCATGACCCGCCCCACCGCTGGCACGACCCCCGTCCGCTCGTCCCGTCCCGGCACCGCCCCCGGCGCCCCGCCCCGTCCGCTCGCTCTGGCTGGCGGTGCCCGGCGTGGGCGCAGCAAGCTGCCGCGTATGAGCCAGCTCGCCGTCGACACGGCCGATGACGGCCGCATCCTTGATCTGCGGCGCGAGCCCGGCGCCTGTGCCGGGCTGCCGCACGGCCGCGCGGACGGCCGCTACCGGTGCCTGGCCTGCGGGAGCCATCTGGTTCTCCAGCGTCCTGCCAGTCCCGCCTCCCGTTTCACCCCGCGCTTTCGCCATGACGGCGCCCCGGGCGTCGATCAGTGCCCGGCGTCCGCGCAGCATCAGGCCGACGTCCAGGCCGATCTCACTACGATGCTGGCCCTGCGCGACCAGCTGCTGCACGTCCTGCCCGAGGCCGGTTGCCGTCTGCGCCTCGACGCCGAACTCGCCGGGGCACGCTGGAAGATACCGCCCGCCCTCGTTGTGCGTCACGGCGAGAGTGGCGTCGCCGTCCTGGAACGGCCGCGCCGCCTGCTTGCCCCGGCCGCCGTCGCCCGCCGCCTGCAGCAGGTCCGGACCCAGTACGGCGATGCGGTGGTGCACTGGTGGCTCTTCGACCGCGACGATCCGCTGCACTGCGATGTGGCCGGAACCGTCAACGTCCAGCCCCACGGGACGACCATCGCGCACACCAAGGTGCGCCCCACCCCCGCTCAGCGGCAGATCGCCGCTGCCGGCGCCACGGTGTGCTGGCTCGTCGGCGACACCGTACTCCTCCCCTACGGCGGCCACCCGCGCTCCTACACCCCGCAGCCCGGCGAGGACTGGAGCGGCGACATGGCCTCCTGGAGGCGGGACTGGACCATCTCCCACCCGCATCCTGCTGACCGGGCAGCCTGGTGGGGCCTGGTTCCCCAGTCGTTGCCCGCGCTCGGCCGGCAGGCCGGCCTATGTCCCGTCGCCGCCCTCAACATCATGGCCGCCCTCGAACGCGCCGAGCACGGCCGCGAACGCCACCGCCGCCGCCGTGCTCGCGAGCACGCCCAGCGGCGCACCACACAGACGGTCCCCGTCCAGCTCACCCTCGCTGCCCCGCCTCTCTTGGACAGCGAGCCGCCGGATGCTCCCGTGGCGCCGAAGGCGGCGGCATCCCCCGCTGCCGTAGCGCCGCGCTCCCCCGGCTCCTGCGAACCGTCCCAGCCGGCTCCCGCTCTGCGCGGCCGCCGTCGGCGCTTCACATGGGCCTCGCTCCTGCCGCGCCGCTGGCGCCGACGGCAGGAGCGTCCGTAGACGAGCGTTCAAGGATTCCCGGGACAGAAGCACCGCAGAGGCCCGGCTGCCGGGCCGGGCCTCTGCGGTGCGGCCCCTGCGCGCCGAGTGAGCTGCATGCCAGAAGAAGGCTTCTGGGCCCTGGCGGGGGCGCAGCGGTCAATTCTGTTGGAGGCCGCCATGCTTGTTTTTCTCCGCAGTTCGCCTGAGATGCTGCGGAGGAGTCAGCCGATAGCGGTGTGGCTGACTATCCGTTCACGTACCGTACGTCAGCTGCTTGAGGCCCTTTCTGTCCCTGCGAGATATGAAATTCTACGCGCTGCCCTTCTTCGAGGGTTTGATTTCCGTCCATTTGGATTGCGCTGTAGTGTACGAAGATGTCGACGGGTGGGTCGCTGTCGACGGCGATAAAGCCGTAGCCCTTTTCCGCGTTGAACCACTTGACTGTCCCGGTCGTGGGAGGGTGTTCCTGCCTGCTGGTATTTTCGGAATCTTCATCCGGTTCCGGCGCCGGTACGCCGGAGCTGGCGGGGTGTGCGGGCGGGTTGTCCGTCTGGGCGGTGCGGCGGGCGCGGTTCTCAATCGCCGTAAGCAGGGCGTCGTCGGTCGTGCCCAGCAGATGGTCAAGTGCCTCGTCCGTGTGCTGGCCGGTGCCTTCGTGCAGGTTCTGCGTTCCGGGCGCCGCGCGATGCTCGGCGCCGCCGTCCGGGCCGGCAGGGGTGGTCCGTGTGCGGACCGCCGCCAGGAGGGCTGCGTCCATCTCGTCGAGGAGCAGGCCGAGTTCGTCGTCAGGAGTGCGCCGGACGTCGCTCACTGCGGCCTCCTTCGGTCGGTGATGCCGAGCTGCTGCTTGAGCGTGCGGCGGGCGCGCGAGAGATTCTGCAGGACCGCGGCCTTCTCCAGGCGCATCGCCTCGGCGATCTCCCCGGTGGAGAACCCGTCGAGGTGCCAGGCCATCACACTGCGCTGTTTGAAGGGCAGTTGGACCAGAGCCTGCAGAACCCGGCGCTGCTGCTCGCTCAGTTCTGCCGCTTCCAAGGGGGTGTGCCACTCCACACTCGTCGCTGCCAGACGGTCCGTCAGGTCTTGTTCGGGCTGCTCCGGCACCGTCTGCCGCAAATGGGCCCGCAGGGCGACCGTGCGCAGCCAGGCCCGTGGGTGCTGCACCGGCTGCCGCGCGCGCATCAGTTCGACGAACGCGCTCTGCACCGCGTCCTCGGCCTCTGGGAAGGTGGCGCCGTGGCGCAGCAGGAACCGGATGAGGTAGGGCCGGTCCTCCTGATAGGAGCCACCGACATCGGCTGCCGGCGCCGGCTGCTGCCGTGCGCCGGGCACGGCTGCGGTGTTATCCGCCATGCGGTCCACGGCCTTCCCCCCTCGCCACTGCCCCCTGGCGCACGGCCAGTTGACGCCCCGTCTGGTCCCGTTCCTGCAAGGTACCGCCCTGGCCCAGCGCGTTGATCCGGGCTGTGCGGCCTTCCTCTTCGATACGGGCTCTGCCCAGGAGAGCACGGGTGGTGATCCGGGCCATGAGCACCCGGGCGGCGCACCCGGCCACGCACGCGGCAATGGTCACTGCCGCGCTGACAACTGTGCTGTCCACGACGCTGTGTTCCTCTTCCTCCGGCAAGGACAGGTGCCCTTGCTCCGGTAGAAGGTGGCGCTGGAACCCTGTTCTTCTGACATCCGATGCCTGGCCGGTTGCCGCCGACGGTCGCTCCCGCCCTGTCCGTGATCTGCCTGCCGCATCGACCATGTGGTGCGCGGGGCACTTTCTCCGCGGTGGTAAATGACGGGAAATCTTCATCCTGACCCAAGAGTGAAAGAGCAATTAGATTTCCTTCAGGGTGGTTCTTCCTTGATGGTTTTTAATGTGGCTTTTATTATTTCTATGGGTGTGACCCTGTGCAGGAGGCGGGAGACACGGGGGCGAGGGCCAGGGCAGGAGCTTCGGTGGTGCCCGCGCCAACTGTCGTCGGCGAGCCCGACGCCGTCCTCCGGGAGTTGCTGTACCCCGTCGACGGCGGGGGTGCGGGACGGTCTCGTGGCGGATTGATCCGCCTCGGGCCGGCAGCTGTCTGCGCCGCCGTGACCCACGTCATCAGGAGATTCAGCAGGAGATCACTGGCTGTGTTGGGTTGGCTGCCGGCACCTGCGAAACTCTTCACTGGATTTCTCAGCAGGATTCCGTGCGCGCCCTACCGCATGGACCGGATCTGGTCCGCCTCGAGCCACTGCTCGACGTCGTCGACCTCTACGCGGCCGACACCCCCACCAACATGGTGCTGCACTCCGCCATACGCTTCGACTATGACCCCGCCTCCGCCTCCCCGGGGCACCCCGCCGCACATCTGACCATCAACTCGGCGCACTGCCGGATCGCCTGCGCCGCACCCATGCACGTGGGCCGCTTCGCCGACTTCTTTCCGGCACTTCCATGCCGATCTGCGGGCAGCCCACCACAGCTACTTCACCGGAGGAGCCACGCGCCACATAGGCGAACGCACCCTCACCGACGACGACCGCACAAGTCCCCATCTGATGTGGCACTAGGGTTCTTTGTCCCTCCCCACCCAGGGTCGGACCAGATCCTGCGGCCCACGATCCGGCACGTACCGACGTCATCCGTCCCGTTCACGGCTGCCCGCATCAGCGGCAGTCCTCTCCTGCCAGACCGCTCACTCCCCTGCTGCGCCGAGCACGGGCCGCGACGGATCGAGGCCTTAAGCGTGAGTCCGGGCTGGGTACTCGCGCATGCCGGGAAGCGCCACCCGCCTGTAAGGCACGGCCGACGCTCCTCAAGGTGCCCTGACCTCTGATCAGGTCTCTTGCCGTCTTCCAGCATGGGGAGGCGTGGGCGGGAAGGTCACCATCAGCTTGCCCGCCAACCGCCGCCATCCGGATCGCTTCGCCGCTCGTCTGCGACGAACGGCCGGCACCGTAGAACGAGAACCTGCCAGATCCGGCTTCGTCCTCGACTCCTTTGCGCCCTGGTCCGACTGACCTGCCTGGACTGCGGCGGGGACAGGTTGCCCGCGCTGGTAGGAGTCGGCACGCTCCCAGGCCCGCTCCCACATCTGAGCTGTCTGAGTGCCAGGCTCGACCTCACCGCACACCCTGACGAAGGTGAGCAGAAGGCGCTTGGAGGGCATCCGCTTACCGCCGAGGACGGCGCCCAGAGTGCTGCGCGGCAGGTGACTGACGCCCTTCTCGCTGGCGGCAAGCTCGAGCTCGCGCAGGGTTTTGTTGCCGTGGCTGAACCGCAGGGCGCGCATGGCGTCCAGTAGTTCGATTGGCTCGCCGATGTACTGCAAAGGCAGAACGGGACGACGACGCTGCGGCCGGCCGCCAGCCGAGGCTGTGGCGGCCTCAGCTTTCTTCCACAGGCGTTCGGCGTCCCGGACGTCTCCTCCGCAGATCCGTACATAGTCCTGGACTACTCGCCAGGCCGGCAGACCGCTTCCACGGTCGGCTCGGTAGAACCGCAGGTAGGGGACCGTCGGGTGAGTGTGGAGAGTCGACAGTCGCTCCATCTGGCGATAGCTCAACCCTGAGAGGTGGCGCAGTGACCGCAGCCACTGCGCCAGCTCGGTCAGGGGTTTGGGCGTCGCCAGGGCATTGGTGTGGCGCCCCATTGACGCTCCCCTTACACGCGGTGGGCGGAGAAGACGGCGACGGTTCGGCGCACGAGTTCTACTGCCGTAAGGCTGCCAATGGTGACAGTTGCGATGACGGCGTCCAGATCTTGCCACCAGACTGCCAGCCCAGCGGTGAAGCCCAGGACCACCACGATGATGACCACAGCCGGGGCCGGCAGCAACAAGCTGCCGCCGATGGCTGGTCCGTGCACGCAGGAGGCGCGCACGGGTACACCTTTGTTCATTTGTTCTCCTCGGTCGTTGCTACTCGACGCGAGGCCCCGTATGCAAAGATCCCCCGACCTTGCAGAGCTGGGGGATACAGAGCCTCACCGAACACCTTCCCGTTCTCGCCACAACGGCGTAAGACCACCCCCGCGCCCGTGTTTCATATTGTCCCAACTTCTGCTGACAGGCTGTCAGGGCGACGGTGCAGGTCATACGGGATAAACCCGCAGAGGGTGTTTCACGGCAGACGGCGAAAAACCCGCTTCGGGCCGCAGCAGGGGCCTTGTGCGGGGAGAGCGGAGAAGGTTCAGTCGAGGCATATCCATGCACGGCCCATCCGGGCACAGCGGGGTCTATCCGTCTTCGGCCGCGAGCTCGGGCAATGGTCAGACACAGCCGACGGTACGGATCTTGTCGTCCCGTTCGGCTCCGGCAGCGAGACACGGAGAGACACGATGACGGCCACTCTTTTCGATGCGCTCCATGGTGTGGGGCCGGTGCTGCGGTCCGCGCCGCACGGGATCGAGCGCACGATGAGGACGGCCGCAAGCGACGCCAGCGGATTCACCGGAGTCAGCGTCTTCTCTGCCCTGCCCAACGTCACGAACTACTGCCTCGCCATGGAGAGTTTGCAGCAGTTGCAAACGCAGGACGCCATCGATCATGCGTTCTTTGTTCACGCGATCCAGCCGGCCGCGGATCGGCATCTCGATATCGCGTACGTGTGTTCAGAGCGCCTCGTGTATATCTACCTCACGTCCGGTAGCACCGGTGCCCCCAGCTCGGGGGACTTCTCCGCAGGCACCGAGCTCGTTGACCATCCCGGACTGGGCAACGCAGACAACGCCGCTCATGGACGCCTCCCCTCCAGCAGGGTTCTTGAGGGATCGGTGATCGTGCACCCGGCAATCCCGACGTGGTTCACCCTTGGTTCCCACCGGACCAGGGACGGAAGCGCACCGCAAGGCACGCTCTTCCGCGACCTCGACCCCTGCAAAGCGGCATGGCTGCGGACCACAGCGGCCGCGGATCTTGCTGCGAAGAGTGAGGCAAGCACCATGCCGCGTGTAATCGACCCAAGCCTCAACCGCCGCAAACTCCGCATCGCATTGCGCCGGGCGCGCGAAGAGGCCGGCATCTCCCAGCAGGAGACGACGCGGCATCTGCAGTGGTCACTCTCAAAGCTCATCCGGATCGAGAGCGGAGCGGTGAGCGTTTCGATGACAGATCTACGGGCGCTGATGGAGCTGTACGGAATCAGCGTGCCCGAGACGATGAGGGACCTCGAGGAAGCGGCCCGCAACTCCCGCGGAACGTCGTGGTGGTCGCACTTCGGTGAGGTAACCGGCCCGGCCTTCCACGCCTACCTCGGTTATGAGTCGCCGGCGGCGGCTTCCCCCCCTACGGATCACCTGGTGGCCGGCCTCGGCTCCTTCCACACCGCGGCGTGGCGGGCCCTCGATGGACACGAGGTGCCCCGCAACGGCCTCAGGCACGGGGGTGCCGGGCCCCGAACCGTGTGGCACAAGCAGGACTTCACGCAAGACAACGGCGCCATCAGCGCAGATGTGATCCTGAGTGGGGCGGTGTTGCGGCACACACTCGCAGAATCCGCCATCGTGGGCCCGCAGCCGAAGAAGCTCACGCTCGCCCGTAGGCGCCACGGCGCGGTTCTGACCGCGGACACGGAATGCTCGTCCTTCCTGATCGAGCTCGGCTCGGCCTGCGCCACGCCGTGCCAGAGCCCGCGTGTCGCCTCATTGAGGCCTCAGGCACCGGCGGTGCTGTTCCTCCTGTCGAGCAGGCCGTACGTGGGCGGCGTGGCCGGACCCGGCATGCCGTTCGCACGGGCTGTCGGCAGCACCGGCCGGGGTGGGAGGAAAATCGAACTGCCGAAGCGCACGAAGGACGTCGATCAAGCATTCTTCTTCTGCGACCGGACCGCCCATCCTGGCAGGGGAAGCAACCGGCTGACTGACGCCGGCGGCAAGGGTCACCAATGCATCAGCAGCGTCGGCATGCGGAGGCCCTCGATGGCACGGCGTCAGCGCTTCCTTCACGGCTCGGGACATGAAGTGGACGGCCTGCAGTACCGGTCCGCCCAGCCAGCCGTCAGCGGTGTGCGGGCTCCTGCGGATTGCCGCCTGCAGCTGGCGCTGCGCGACAGTGCCAGGACCCGTCCCGTCCTAAATTGATGGCGGAACGATCACGCTGCCGGTAGCCTCACGGCGCATCTTTTTTGCGCGTCTTCACCTGCGCTCACGATCGCGGTCTCCCCGGCCGTTGCTACTCGACACAACAGGGGAACGGGCGGCTTTGTTGCAGCGAAGCCCGCCCACCGGCACAGCTGAGAGTTGTGCCTTCGGATCTGGTGGTCGCTCTCCAGGGCGGGCGGCCGCCAGAGGAAACAGACGACCGGCTTCTGCCCAAACCACTGCGGGCAGAAGCCGGTCGCTCTTCTTTTCCGGCACCCGTGGCAGCGTCCTCATCCGGGTCGGCGCGCGGCTCGGGAAATGGTCCGTGATCTCACCCGGTTCCGTGTCCGGCTCCTTCTCGGCCGTCGCCTCGGCGGCCTCTGCCGGGTCGCGGTGGAAGGCCCAGCCCGGCGTCGGCATCAGGCTGGGAAAGGTCTGCCTCGTGAGAAGGTGAGGCATCGGATGCCTCCCGTACGCCGGTATCTGTGTGCGGCAGGCTGTCGCGGCGACAGGGACGACGGAGCGCGGGTGTACGTCACACGGGTCCAGCTCACGGATATCAAAGGCTTCAGCGGGAACCGCTCTGTGGATCTGAAGCTGCCCGGGCACGGCGGCTGGACAGTGCTCGCCGGGCGCAACGGTTCCGGCAAGTCCAGCCTTCTGCAGGTCATCGCTCTGACGCTGGCAGGCCCGGATGCAGCATTGCGTCTGAATGTGGACTTCACGGGCCTCATCACCAGAGGTTCCGAGACGGGGCACGCAGCGGTGGATGTCCTTCCCCACCCTGAAGCCGACCCTGTCGTCGCTACGGACCCACTCGTCACGCTGAGCGAGGAAACCCGGCTGGAATTGGCGTGGAAAGGCGTCCGCCCCCCGGGGCCGGAGGACAGCTGGCCTCGTCGGCCGACCGTCGTAATGGACCACCGGGGGCTCGATCCGGTCCGCGCTCAAACCGCTCTCAGCGGCCCGTGGCACCCCGGCGTACCGGGCTGGTTCTGTGCCGGTTACGGGCCGTTCCGGCGGCTGACGGGGTCCATGCGCCGCGCGTACGACAGCACTGTTCCCTTGCCCTCGCCTTTGGCCACGCTCTTTCATGAAGACGCTGGCTTGACCGAGAGCGTGTCGTGGATGATCGATCTCCACCACCGCTCGCTCCAAGAATTCGACTACTCTCGGCGCGCCGAGACGGTCCCGGACATGCCTGCCACGCTCCTGCTCAAGGATGTGATGGCCGTGCTGGGCGACGGCCTCCTGCCGCATCAGTACCGGCTCAATGGCGTGTCGGCAGACGGACTGATGGTGAGCCTGCGCGAGAGCGAGGAGAGTTTCCCGCTGCGCGAGATGAGTGACGGCTTCCGCACGCTGGCCGCTCTGGTGCTGGACATCATCCGGCAGATCCACGCCGCCTACGGGCGGTTGCAGACCGAACGGACCAGCAGCGGACGTGTCGCTGTCCTGCAGCCCGGTGTCGTTCTGATCGACGAGGTGGACGCGCACCTGCACGTGACGTGGCAGCGTCAGGTCGGGGGCTGGCTTAGCGAGCACTTTCCCAATATCCAGTTCATCGTCACCACCCACAGTCCCTACGTCTGCCAGGCCGCCGACGAGGGTGCTCTGATCCGTTTGCCGGGACCGGACGAGGACGAGCCGCCTGCTGTGGTGGACGAGGACCTCTATCGCCGGGTGGTCTACGGCAGCGCCGACGACGCAGTGCTGTCGGAACTCTTCGGCCTGGACACGCCCTACTCCAGCCGCGCCGAGAAGTACCGCCAGCGGCTGGTCGCGCTGGAGCGCAAGGTGTACGCGGGCACCGCCGATGAGGACGAGGTGAACGAGTACCAGGAGCTGAGCCGGCTGCTGACCAGTTCGCTGCAGAGCCGGGTCGCCGAAGTCGCGGCGCGACTGGAGCAGGAACAGTGATCCCGCTGCAACGTGTGCCTGTTCCCGCGAACACCCAAAGCCTGCTGACGAGTTGGACCGGCAAAGTCCAGGACGCGGGGGCGACCACCGAGGCAGCACGTGCCCAGTGGACAGCGGCCAGGGCGCCCAAGAGGCACGTGAAGGCGCTGCTGGAATCGATGGCGCACGGGGCCGTGCGGTGCATGTACTGCGACGACAGCCGCGGCACCGACATCGACCACTTCCAGCCCCTGGCCGTGGCGCCACTGCGGGCGTTCGTGTGGGACAACCACCTGCTGGCCTGCTCGTTCTGCAACAGCAACGTCAAGCGGGACGCATACCCGGTGGACACCGACGGCGCCTGTCTCCTGGTCGACCCAACCGTCGAGGACCCCGCCGAGCATCTGTTCCTGATGCTGCACAGCGGTGAGTACGGTCACCACACGGCCAAGGGCGAACACACCATCCGCGTCTTCGGTCTCAACCGCGCCGACCTCGTCGCAGGCCGCAAGGACGCCTTCTGCCTGGCCTGCTCCAATCTGCGGGACTGGTACGGGCTGCAGCAGGACGACGACATGGAAGCGGACCGGGTGGCACAGGCCCTGCTCGACTCCCCGTTCGTCGATGTCGTGCACGCCATGGTCCGGCTTGATCCCGGCCTCGCCGCCACCGTGGTCGGCAAGCAGACGGTTGCTGCTCTTGAGCACTGGCGCAGCGTGTACAGAAGTTGAGCGGGCTTCTCGTCGCTCAAGGAGGGTCGAATCCGGGCATGTGCCGGTCGATGCGGCGACGTTGTTTGCGCAGCCGTGCCCGGTGCGCAGCACGTTCGGGATGCGCCCGTGGCTGCGCAGCCATCGGCGGCGCAGCAGGAACGTGGTCAGACTGGTACCGCTTCACGCGCAGGTACTTCGACGTCCCGGTCGTTCGCCGCCAGCAGGGCGCCGCGTGCCTCCTCCAGGTGCTTCGCCATGCGGCGCAGTGCGGCGTGGATGTCCTCGTCAGGTGCGATGGCGGCGGGCGCGGGCTGCGTACGCTCGCACGGCCCGTTCGGCATCGCCTCGGTCGTACTCTTCGGCGTTCGCCACGGGGCCTCCTTTCCTCGTCGGGACTGCCCGCTCGCCGTGATCTTGGGTCCGAAGACCGGGCGGGCCACTCACTCTGTGCGTGCAGCGTCACATCGGATACCCACCGGGTGACGCCGAGACCCCCTGCAGGGTTTCGGCGGCCTTCCGGAAGAGGGTGACCTCCGGTGTGTCGCGTCGCTCCGCAGCCCAGGCAAGGACAGAGGTACACCCCGGAATCCCGGCGACGTCGAGGTAGCTGACACCCGGCCGGGGGTACAGTTCGCGGGCCGCGGAGGGGGCGACACACACACCATGTCCCAGAGCGACGGCGGTGAGCACGGTCTCGAAGTCCTCCGCGTAATGGTCCGCGAGCGGTACAGAGTCACGTGAGTGGTCCGCCAGAGTCCAGAAGTCACGCCACAGAGGTGGCACGGCTTCGGACATCCCGATGACCTTCTCCCCCGCGAGGTCCTCAAGGCGAACTTCGTCGCGGCCGGCCAGGGGATGGGCGGAGGGGATACCCACCGTCCGCGGCTCCGTATGGAGGCTCCGGAACTGGATGCCGCGGGCGACGGGAAGATAACAGAATGCGACATCCACGGTGCCGTCGAACACGGCGGAGGTCTGGGTCCTGAAATCGAGTGTCGTCAGCCGGATGCCGGCATCGGGTGCTATCCGGCGGACTTCCTGGAGGACACCGGCCACATGGGCGAGTGCCGCCTCGGCCTGGAAGAACCCGACCCTCGGACTGCAGGACGAATCGCGGGTCTGGGACCTGGCTTCCTCACGCATGTCCCGCGCGGCTTCGACGACCGACCGGACCTTCGGAAGCAGCACACTGCCCGCCGAGGTCAGATGCACGTTCCGTGTGGTGCGGTCGAGCAGGTCCACCCCCAGGCGGGTTTCCAGCGCCTGGATCTGGCGACTGAGCGCGGGCTGGGAAAGGTACAGACGGGCGGCGGCCCGTCCGAAGTGCAACTCCGAAGCCAGCATCAGGAATACCTCTAGCTGACGGACTGTCGGATCGAAACGTACGTCACTCACGGTCGAATGCCCCCCGGCGGAAATCGGCTGTGTGGGCGCGGTCATCGCCACACGGCTCTCCCTACGTGTCAGTGAGGCAGAACCTAGGACAGAGGCCGGGTCCTCTGTACCTGACAGATGTCAGGATCACCGCCCGCGGTCGGCGACCGCCGGATCCGGCGGTCCCTCGAGGTACTGCGGATGAAAGCTCCGGCTGCGTACCACCATGCGGTTGCCCGCTGTGACGGTGCCCGCCTGGTGGATCAGGTCGCTGTCGATGACCAGTACGGTGCCCGCCGGCCCCTCGACAGGACCGATGCCTCGGCGGAGCTCGGCCGGCAGGGCCCTTGGTTCGGCCAGGTCCGGCAGGACGTAACGGAGGCGGTTCTCGCGCTGGACGTGCTTCCCGTATCCCTGGGAGCCCGGCAGACAGCGGAACGCCCCGTTGTACTCCGTGGTGTCGGAGAGATACACGAAGAACTTCAGGTTCGGCAGCCGGTCGTAGTGCGGCTGGTGGGCCGGATGCCTGGTTCCCGCGACATCCAGCACGCAGATGAGATCGTAGTTGAAGACGTACGGCGAGCCCGCGAAGTACGACTCCGCCACCAACCGCATCCACTCGCTGTCGAACAGTCCGGTCAGTTGCCCGAACTCGGCCGTCAGGCGGTCGCGCCGTGCGTGCAGGCCGACCCCGTTGTCGTAGCCCATATGCTCGACGTGGCTGGGTGGTTCGGTCACCAGCCGTCCGCACTGCCTCTGTATCCGGTCCAGTTCCTCACCTTCGACAATGCCCGGCAAATGGGCCAGGCCGAACTCGGTGACGGCGGACAGGACCGCCGCGGGATCGGGGGCCGCCTGCGTGAACGTGTACTTCCGCATGGGTTTTACTCCTTCATCCCGGTGGATCCTCTCGACGCACCGGGGCAAGGTCGCGTTCAGCGGCCCGGTCCGGCGGTGGAACAGCTTTGACCGGTTGTCGGGTGATCCGGTCGATCCTGCCCGACCGCAGCAGAACCACCCCGCATGCGGCTTCACAGAGTCCGGCGACCACCAACAGGACAGTGCTGCCCGCTTCCGGCCCCTGGAACGTTCCGCCCAGCCCTGCCAGAGGGGCGACGACCGGCGACGACGGAGCGAGCAACCGGTCGCCAGCCACACCTCCGAGCAACACCGCGACCGGATAGAGTCCCTGACCGAGAAGCCGCCGGGCACCGAACACCGTCGCCTGGATGTTCTCGGGCACACGCTCCTGCCATACGGCGGTGAGCGGAGCATTCGACAGTTGGGCCGAGCAGTTGCGTACGGTGGCAGCGGCGATCCACAACGGAACAAAGGCCGTCGCCACGAGCCCGAGCCGGCCCGCCAGGGCGCCGACCAGGACGCCACCGCCGATCAGGTACCGGCGGTCCACCCGGCCGGCCAGCACGATCACCACCGCCGAACCCGTTAAAAGGCCTGCGGCAGCGCCGATGTTGACCGCCGCAAGATTCCATGGCGCGGTCCCGGAGTCCGACGAGGCCACGACGAACGCCGTCACGGCGGCCATCGACAGGCCGTTGAAGAAGTTGACCCCGGTGAAGACGAGTTGCAACCGGCGAAAGTCCGGATCGCGCAGGATATAACGCACTCCTTCCGCCGCCCCGGCGAAGGGCCTCAGCCGCCGGCGCACCGGCCGGTCCGCCTCGGACCACCGAACGCAGAGCACGGCGACGGCACACATCAGGAAGGTCACTCCGTCTAGGACGAAAATCAGGGCAGGGTTCACGAGGGAGAACAGCGCCGCGCCCAGCGCGGGGCCCGCCAGTGTCGGAATGCTCTCCACGAACGAGGTGATCCCGTTGACACGGGTGAGATCGGCTTCCTGCCGTAGTCGGCGTACCGATACCGACAGAGTCACGGACAACGTGGCGTTCAGCAGGGCTGCGGCGAGGACGAGAAGCAGTATCCAGCCGAACCGGGCGCCGAATCCGCCGTCCGTGACACCGGCTAACGCCAGGGAGACCGCACCAGCGGCCAGGTTGCAGGCCAGCAGAACCGTTCTCCTGGCGAACTGGTCCGCCAAGGCCCCGCACAGCGGTGCGAGGTAGATGCTGCCGACCATCGTGACCGCGGTGATCGCCGCAAGCGCGGCGGTACTGCGTGTCTCGGCGTAGGAGGCGAGTCCCAGGACGAACGACGCGGAACTGGAGCCCAGTAGCGACACCAGTTGACCGCCCCAGAGCAGCGCGAAGACGTGCGTGGACGAGGATCCGCCACTGCTCACGTGCTCACGCCTTCAACCCGGCGGATCCGGAGGAGTGCTCCAGCGTCGCGTCGAGCAGCGCGCTGCGTTGGCGGCTCGCCTCGACGAGTCGACCGACCATCAGTGCGCCCTCGGCCGTGAAGTGACCGATGTGCTCGGTAAGCGCCTCGCACAGGATTGCCAGGGCGCCAAGGGATTCACGCGTCGCCTCAGCGACGAACCGGCGGTGCTCGGGATCGGTCTTCGGGTCGGCCAATTCCGCATATCGCCAGTGCAGCAGGTGGCAGTAGACCGCGGCGGCGTGCAACACACGGTCCAGTTCCCAGGCCCGGTTGCGTGTTTCATTCCCTGCGGACGTCCGCCAGTAGATCGGGATCTTCGGGCTGGTGGCCGAGCTGTATCCCGGAAGGAATATCGGTCGGGTCAGCAACTGGTGATTGACCGACTGGTGTACGGCCTCGTGGTAAATGTTCTCGGCGACCAGCCTGATCGAGCCCGTCGTGCTGACACTGAGCGGGGGAATGTGTACGAATGCCCGGTCGGACAGGAATACGCACAGCGGGAAGTCGGGAAGGGAGCAGGAGGTGATCCGGCCCCGTACGCCGTCCGGCGTGGTGGCCATAGCAAAGGTGGTGATGAAGGTGGCGACCAGGGACATCGCCCACGGCCGAGTCGCTATCAGGTCGAGCGCTCCCGAAACACCCTGCGCGAGGTCATGAGTCGGCCAGACGATGTGATGCCCTGTCAGGTCGACAGCGCTGTCTAGGTCCGCGGCTCCGTCGAGACCTTCCCGCGCAGCGGGCCCCAGCCACCAGAACTCCCGCTGCCCCGCGCGGAACACTCTGATCTCACCCGCCCCCATCGAACCGGTCGGCTTGCCGCGCAGCGCCTCGTGCAGACGGAGAGGAATCAGCCCCTGGTCCGCCGGTTCCGGTGAAGAGGCAAGTCCCAGGCTGATCGCGACGGCGTCGCGTGCGGGCAGGACCTGTACAGGGGTCAGGACGCTCGGTGCCGAGGCTTCGATGGCGTTCAGCGCGGCGGTCACTGGTACCTCCTCGTTGAGATGCCCACGTCCGTGGAGCGGAAGTCACCAATGCGCTCCAGTCGCTCGATGGGCCGCAGCCCTTCCCCCGGGACCAGCGTCTCCAGCCGCTCGACCAACCAGTCCAACCTGGCTCGGGAATCGAGTCCCGGGTCCGGGACGAGTTCGCCCAGCCGCCGCTGGAGCTGGTAGAGCTTCGACCGGGCTGTGCGCCGATGGGCGGTAATCATCTGCGACGCCGGCACGATGCGTGCCAGCCGCTCAAGACGTTCATCCGGCCCCAGCGAAGGGTCGGGCAGGAGATGGAGCAAACGGACGGAAAGGTCGATCAGCTCCTGCGCCACATCCTCGAATTCGTCGCCGAACTGAGGGCTGTATTCCTCTTCGGAGAAGATCTTACGCCGATTGGCATCTTCGGCCGGAGTGAGCGGAGTGAAAGTTACATCGATATGCACGGGCTTAATGGCCACAGTGCTCCCTTGGCTTTTTATAAGGTGCCGCGAGGGCGCGGCGGCGCTGTCGCATGGGTGGCCGATCCGGCTTCCCAAACGACAGCGCCGTGCCCGATCAGGGCACCTCTCGCTGAGCGACGGACCTACCCCTCAGCGGATTCGATGATCCGGGACGACTAGAAGTCCGGGACCATGTGGTCCAGTCGGCGCGTCAGCCGATCCACGGACGTCGGCTCCTCCGTGGTGATAACGGGCTCGTTCTCTGTCGCGCTTTCATTCTCCATCTTTTTCTCCTTCAGGCTTCGCCCTTCGACGGTGAATCCGTCGAATAAAAGGATCTCCCGACAGTGACCCGACCGCCATCGAATGACGATGCGGAATTCCGCACCATTGGTGCCGTGTAGGACATGACCCGTGAACGACCTGTCTCGCACCCGTGACGGCGTCTGCCTCGCCTGTCACGGCCAGCCTGATTTTCCCCTGCCGCCAGGGTCCGTTGCATGATCGCCCTCTGTCCGGGTTCATCCGGTGAGTCCGAGGGCCGTCAGAGATCGGTTCCAGTCGCGGGCGGCTTCGCGTAGGGCAGCGGCGATATTGGTGTGTCCGTCCTGGCGGTGGACGCTGATCGCGAGGTTGCGCAGGCTGGAATCCGCAGCGCGGATCCGGGGAGGGCGATTCGGCCGCGTATTCTGCCCGAAATTTTTTCCCTGTGCCCTCTTGATGTGTCTGGAGCCCCACCCATGTGAGACGCCATTGGGAGGGATCACTGCCGATTGTGAACATAAGCGTGGACGCCTGGCGTTCACTGCAGCCCGGGAGGATGCTGCCGGGGCAGCGAACCCGCACACCGACGGAATCTTCTCCGGCCCGCGGGTTCCAGGGGGTGGAAATGAGCCTGACCGAATCAGAGAATATTTTCGCGGGACTGAACGAGCAGGGTTTGAATACGATTCTGAGTGCAGTATTCACAGCCCGGCCGCGGCTTTTGAACTATCGCACCTCGCCGAGTGTCGCCGCCGTACCGGCTTCCGCCAGCAGCTGGACCGCGCTGCCGACGATCGCCTTTCCCGGGGTACCGGGCGGGATCGACTACGCCGTGCGCTTTTCTGTTCCGCGGGTCGACCTCTTTCCTCAATCGCAGCCGCTGCCGCCGGCCCTGAACCTCGCAGTCGGGCAGTTCTCGCTGCAGACCGAGGTGGACCTCATCCTGTTGTGCTCCCGGTCCGCGGACCGGGAAGGGTCCGGGAAGCCGGTCGGCGTGCGGCTCGGCGTGGCGGCGACGGGGCAGCCTGTGGTTCAGGTGACCGGCCCGGGAACGGGAACCGTCTCGTTCGACCTGCTGGCCGTGGAAATCGTGGATATCACGCCCGACCCGCTCGAGTCATTGGTCGAGTGTCTCGTGCTCACCCTGCTGCGGGCCGTCCTCAGTTCGGTGGCTCTGCCGTTCGAATCGCTGCGCGCCGGCGCGTTCTCGCTGAACCTGCTGCGTGGACCAGAAACCGAGGACGACCAACTCAAGCTGTATGGCGCGGCCGTCTAGGCGGTGGCCTTGTTCGGAGGAAGCATGCCCGACATTCTCACCGCTGTCGACGAGACCGCGGCCAACGTCATCATGTCCAAGGAGATTTCGTCGCTCGCGCCGCTGACCGCCTCGCGGAACAGCACGTTCGGGCCGTTCTCCATCGAATGGGCGCTGAGTGCGTCCTTCTCACAAGGCACCATCGACATCATTCCGCCGCCAGCCGATGTGATCCGGATCGCCGGAGTGCGGCTCAGCTATCGCACCGAGCTGAAACTCACCCTCGACCTCGGCTTCCTCGACTTCTGTCTGCCCCAGGTGTGCGTGACGCTGCCGTTCATCGGCCGTGTCTGCACCCCTCGCGTCTGTCTGAGCTTCCCCACCATCGAGGTGCCGGTGTCGCATTCCAGCACCGTCGACTTCACCGCGGACGTACGGCCTTCGGTCACGCTCGCCGGGGACGAATGGAAGGTGGAGGCCGTCATCGTGGGCGTGCCCCAACTGGTCCTCGGCCCTGCGGCCACGGCCCTGCTCGGTGTGATCGGAGGGGCCGTGACCGCCGCGCTGCTCCTGGTCCCCGCCATCGGACCATTGCTCGCCCTCGCCAGCGCCGTGATCTTCGCTTCTCTCACCGTGGCCAATCTGCTCGGTGTGCTGGGGGCGTTGCTCAATCCGCTGGTGGCGGGGCTCCGCATTCCGCTGCACAGGGCGCCGCGGCTGTTCGAGATCCTGCCGGCTTCCGGCCAGGACTCGGCGGTGTTCGTGCGTCTCGACTCGATGGTCGCCACACTCGACGGCTCCGGCGGTGAGGACGAACTCGTCCTCGCCATCGATATCTCTTCGTGAGGAAGGAACCGCCATGTCTGCGTTGGACAGCCGCGCCCTCACCAGTCTGGACTGCTTCGGACAGCGTTTCTCCGCGCCGGGACGGACTCGCTACACCGTGGGCGGCCCGCTGGCCGCCTGCGTGGAAACGGATGAACTGCCCTTCTCCATCACCGTGCGGCGGCCGGACGACAATTCCGCCCAGCGCCAGCACGATGTCGAGGTGCGGCATGCGCGGGGCGGGTTCACCGTCGCCACCCCGCAGTTGGAGATCGCTGCTGGCGATGTGGTGATCTGGCATGCTGCGGCGGCCGGCACCCCGCCGTACGGGGTGTGGGGCCTGGACGAGTCCGACGGCACCTTCTCCAGTGCCGCGCTGCGCGACGCGGCCTTCTACGGTCATGTGTTCGGCGCTGCCGGCGAGTACGCGTGGCAGGACGCCAACGGGGGCACGGCCTGCGGCGTGGTCCGTGTGCGTGATGTCGACAGCCGGGACCGCAAGGCCTGCGAGAGGTGGCGCGAGGAGCTCAAAGAGGGCTCCATCGTCGCGGTGGAAGGCGGCAAGGTGGAGCCCGCCGAGTTGTCCGTCGTGGTCGGCCAGACTGTGCTGTTCGCGGTCGCCGGATCGGAAGGGCTCGCGATTACGGACGCCTCGCTCATCAGGCTGTCGCAGTGCCCGGCAACGTCCCAGCCGCCAGCCTGAACAGACGAGGCCATGTGTCGACCGTCGCAGCCGGGTGCGCACCTTCCGCGGTGAACGGCCGTTCGCGACTTCAGATGCGAGGGCGGCCTTCCCGGTCGACGGCGTGGCACCGGCTCGGTTTCCACGCCTCGCAAGCGCTGGGCAGTCCGACGGAGCGCGTCCGGTGGCTCTTCGACTTCACCGCCGCCGATGGCTCGGTAACTCTTGCCCGTCTGCGGTTCGACGGCCAGACCCGCGGTGCAGGGAGCGCTTCGTGCGGAGCTGGTCAGTGTGACGGTCTCCTCGGAACGGGTGATTGATGCGGGACACTTCGAGCACTGTCGTGCCGGACTCGTTCGAGCTGCGCGGCCGGAGATTCAGCGGACTGGACGTTCTGCCGCGAGAGGAGGCGACGCCTCTCTACAGCGACCTCGTGCGGTACGCCAACGCGTGCGGGTGTGGCGCCGGCGCTGTCGGAGCGGCTCTGGCGGGCTGTCTCTATCTGCTGGGGCTGGCCCTGCTGCCGACGATCGCGGCTGGGGTTGTGGGCGGTGCAGTCGGCAAGTGCCTCGGCCTTGGGTGGGCACACCGCCGCTTTGATGCGGTCGTCCGCAACCTTGAGGAAGCCCTGCAGGCCCGGGAGGAAGGCTAGGCATCATGGCCGTGTCATGCCAGGAGCAGGCGGAGCGTGTCGAGGAGACAGTCCTGCAACCCATCGACCAGTGGGTAGAAGGGCAGGAACAGAGATGCCGGGACGAGCCCTGCAACTGGTGGACGCTGTGTCTCAACAAGCTCTTCTGCTGGATCGTCGTCGTCCTGGTCAAGGTGTCGCTGTGGATCACCACCATTGTGGTGCGCTGGGTGTACCGGACGGTGTGCACGGTGGTCACCGTCGTCGTTGGCCTGGTCGCCCTCCTCTTCGGCAACAGCGACATGCTCTTCCAGGCGCTGAAGGACCTTTGGACACTGGCCAAAGACGGCTTCTACTCGGCCATCGGAACGGTGATCTTCGTCGCCCTCAGGATCGTGGACCTCGTGCAGACGGTGCTCCGGCTTCAGCCGGCGAAGCGCCGGCTGACGGAGGACGAGCGAGAGATTTTACGGCCGATCTTCGGGGAGTCACTCAACTACGGTTCCATCGAACTGGTAGTGGGCCGGATAGGCATCCTTACGGCGTTCCGCGAAGCTGCCTTCACCATGGGTTACACGATCTACCTGCCGACGTACAGCGAGCAGACGTTGGTCCACGAGTGCGTGCACACATGGCAGTTCGAGTTCGGCGGGTTTCGGTACATAGGCAGTTCGGCGCTTCACCAGCTTGACGGTCTCGTCTTCAGTCCGGGCTACAATCCGTACAGGTGGCGGCCGCGCATGGACGCCGGAGATTCCTGGTTCGCTCTGCGAAGTGTGGAAGCCCAGGCAAAGTTCATCGAGGACGTTTACGCGGACGGAATCTTCCATTTCTCAGACCTGGAAACTGCGGACGACATGAGCCCGGGTTCATTCTTCCGTGAGGATGACTCAGGTTCGAATTCCTTCGTTCCGTATACGCAGCAGGCGAACGACGCGTGGCGCATCCTGCGCACGAGATAGCAGCCGGCCCACCCGGTTGAGCAGTCCCCTCCCCGGCTGCCCTTGCCGGCAGTTTCGGAGCCTTTGATGCTCCGGGAGCCGCCGATCGCACAACGTGAGTGGCCGCAGGAGCGCAACGAGCTGATCCGGTGCTCTTCGCACCAGCCCAGACGGGCCGGCACCACCGACCTCCTCGCCCCCGATACCCTCACTTTCCATTCCACCGCCCACAGGCTCCGCCCCTGGTGTTGGGGACGGAGCTCCGTGGCCGTTGTTGCATGCCCATCGCCCTGCCCGGCTCAGCCTCTCTGTTCCAGAGTGAGCTGAAGGGCGCTGGAAGGCTGCCGTTTCGGCTGCGCACGAACCCCTGGGGCGTTGCCGTCCCCGCGGTCCGTCATGATGCCTGGGCCAGTCCTACGGCCGGGCTCTGTGCCGGATCGTGGCAGTTCTCTAGCCGCCACAGGCCGTGTCGTTGTTCCTCAGGGAGTGCGTGGTGTCGTTGAGCTGATAGGAGCGCAGGTCCTGGATGGAACCTCCGTTACGCCCCACACATACGCGTCGGCCACCGTAGTTGTCGTTCTGATAGACCCGTGCGGTCCTGCTGGAGTTGTTGATGACGGAACTGCCGTTGCTGCGGATGTAGTCCGGGAGGTGGCTGACGCTGCCGTCCGAGGCCCGCTTGACGTACGGCTGCCCGCGAAAGTCCATGTCCGGGTAGATGCACACGAAGCCCCGCGCGCACGCGACGTTGGCCTGGGCATGTGTCCGGGCAGCGGCAGGATTGGCGGCATCTGCGGTGACAGGCGCCGCCAGAACCACTGCGGCTCCCAAGGACAGGACGGAAACGATCTTCCGGGTGAAGTGCATTACTCCTCCTTGACCACGCGTCTCAGTGAACTGCGCTTGTCCCGCGGCCCTCAGGCTGAGGGCGATCGGCGGTGCCGTGCTGGGTCAAGCGATGGCCTGACGATGCCAGGGCCCCGGGGAGCCGGGCGTCAACCGTGGGGGGTAACTCTGCGGTAAACCTCAGGGGTACCGGTGTGCTGCCGGCCTCCGCTTAAGATTCGATGGGCCAGGTCCGGCGGAGGATTTCCCAACCCACGTTGCGGAGTGCGGTGAAGTGGCGTTAGCGGGCGACGGTTCTGGTGTTGTTGCTCATGGGGCCTGGCAGGGAGCGCGGTATGGACCGCGCTCCCTGGTCGATTCGTACGGGGTCAGGTGGCGCCGGACTTCGGGACGCGCTTCGTGGTGCGGCTGCGGAGGCGAGGTCTCTTGGTAGCTGTTTCTGAACTGGTGGGCCTGAATGGCGTCAGGAATCACCTTGTCGTGCGTCCGCGTGCTCAATCGCCCACGCGGGCAGTTCTCTGACCACGCCCCGCCGCTCAACCAGGCTCTTCACGGGCTCTTCACCGGTCGCGGGGCTGTTGCGTGTGGGCAGGGTGATGCCGGGCAGGATGGGCCCTATGCGACCTCCCCAAGGCCCTGGACCCCGGCGTGGAGAGATACCTGCTGATGCTCAGGACCAGGAGCATGGCGGCCCTCTTCCCGGGCTGCCGGTCGTCGAGCAGGCCGAGCTGCTGTATGAGGAGACAGAACAGCTCAAGGACGCCTTGGAGCGGCGGCCGGTGATTGACGTGGCCCGCGGTGTGCTGATGGCGACCTGGTCGTGCACCCAGGAAGAGGCGTGGCAGATGCTGGTCCGGGTGTCGCAGCACTCCAACACCAAGCTGCACGACGTGGCGGAAGCGGTCGTCGAGACCACGCAGCACAAGCCGATGCCGGCGCACCTTCAAGACCACCTGGCCGCGGCGGTGACGGCATGGCGCGCGCCGAGCCGGAGACGCGTAGGGCGCAGGTCCTCGGGTAGACGTGCCAGGTTGGCAGGGGGCGGCGCAGTGCCTGGGGAGGTCCCGCGCCGCCCCCTGCCCACCGACGGGCATGAGGACGATGAGAATGATGTCGGTCAGGCGGCAGCCGGCATGGCCGGGGCGGCCGATGCTTGCCTGCGTCTGCGTGCTGGTTTCGGAGGGGCGGATTTTCGCCTTTGAGTCTGGTGTGCGGCGTCTTTTCGGGGGGTACTTGCGCGCGTCGTTAATCGCGTTGCTCAGGACGAGGTGGCGGTGTGGCTTGGTGGTGTACGAAGACGAATATGAGCCGCTGGTCCGCCGCCCGCTCCTGTCTGCCGTGGCCTTCGAGGGCAGCGAGCCGATCGCGGAGGCGCGACATGCTGCCCGCCGTTTCATGACCGAGGTGCAGGCCGTTCACGGGATGCCGGTGTCAGAGCGTGCGATGGGCGTTGTCGAGCTGGTGGTCAGCGAGCTGGTGACCAACGCCTACAAATACGCGCCCGGACCGTGCCTGCTGGACCTGGAGGTTGTCGACGGCGCCGTGGAGATCAGCATCTGGGACACGGACCCGACGCTGCCGGCGGCCTGCCCGACCGATCCGGGACGGGTCGGACAGCACGGCCTGGAGATAGCGATGGCGGTGTGCCGCAGTTTCGAGGTGCGGCGGGAGCCGGTGGGCAAGCGAGTCAAGGCCGCGATCGTGCTGGCCGACGATCCCGGCAGGGCGTTACGGAAATGCCGTAGCCGAACGCCTCCTCCTGTCCGATGGACAGGCGTGGGTTCAGCCTGCTCCTCGTCGAAGTGCTCTTCGTGCCCTGCACGTTCGATCACGAGGAGTACGTGGTGTCCACCATCCGCTGGACCACAGGCGACACTCAACAGTCCGCCCGCTGGCATTCCGAGAACGCCGCCCCCTTCCACCGCGGACCGTCGCCGACGACCGGATGAAGGCTAACGACGCCTGCTGCGACAAGCCTCATCGTCCCAGCTCGGAAGGAAATTTCAAGATCCGGACACTGTGGCAAGGGAAAAGCGCAGGCTAGATGTTGTTGATCTGAAAGGAGCCGATGCGGTCGTTCGCCCAGTCGCCCACGTAGGGCGTGTCATAGCCCCAGTAGGTTGCGCAGCAATCGCCGTCATAGCGGTACGCCGACTGGAAGTTGCAGCTGCTGTACGTCCTGAACGACGAGATCGACCTGCTCCACAGGCCGGTGTTCAGCTTGTAGCCCGACAGGTCACAGGGGCCGTAGTCGCCGAACACCATGGTCGAGTCGCCGCCGTAGTTGGCGTGCTCGTACCAGGACATGAGCGGTGTCCGGGCGCTGTTGCGCGCCGCTGCTGCCGTCGCCCGGTCGTCGGTGCAGGTCCGGCTCTTCACCCGGGAGGTCTTCTCGCCCGGCTTCACCGGCTCCACGACGATGGTGCAGTACTTGCCCTCCGGTGTCTGCGGGGTCTGAGAGGCGGACACTGGCGGCGCCAGTCCGACGAGACCGATGAACGAGGCGGCCACGGCAAGCGTGGCGGCGGCACGAATGCGCAGATGCATGACACTCCTTCGGATGCTGTGCATGTCTTCTCCCTGGTCCAAGGGCGGACGGATCCCGCAGATTGCTCGTTGCCGTAATGCTCGCCTGCCGGGACCTTCGTCATGTCGTCACAACGGCTACTGCTGTTGCCCGACCGGAGCGTTCACGGCGCTCCTGCTCCAGCCGCCGTAGCAGCCAAGAGGTCCCCGAGCCAGCGCCTCGAACTGTAACCGCGCCAGGGACGTCGCGTCCCTGACAGATGTCAGGGTGCGGCATGCGCCCCTCACCTCATCGGCCACGCATGGAGCAGGCGCCTTTCAACTCCGATGCCGCAGGTCAGAGCGGTCATGGTGCCAGTGGGGCAGAAGCCGCCGTTCCGCGATGGCGCTCCGGCAACGGAGAAGGCGAACGGTTCCACCTCCCATGCGGCCGCCGTACAGAGCTGACGTCAGTGACGTGGACACGGCCCGCTCATGACCGAGCGTCAGACCGTAAATCCTGATCACCGCCCGTAATTGACCGGGGCCCGACCGGTGTTGGACTGACGATGCATTCGTGATGCGGTCAAAGACCGGTGGCGGGGTTCCGCGTTGCCAGCCCGGTCTCGTAGGCGACGACGACCGCCTGGGCCCGGCTGTTCACGGCGAGCTTGCTCATGCAGCGATGAACGTGCGTCTTGATCGTCCCGATGCTCAGCACAAGCCGCCGCGCGATGTCGGCGTTGGACATGCCCGCCCCGACCAGGCCGAGGACCTCCAGCTCTCTGGGGGTCAGCATGTCCAGCCCGGGGTGCGGTTCGGGTGCGGCGTGGCGGGGGGTGTACGCCTCGATGAGTCCCTTGATCACTGAAGCGCTGAACAACATCTCCCCCGCGTGCACGGTGTCGATGGCCGCAAGCAGGCGGTCGGCCAGGGTGTCCTTGAGGAGAAAGCCACAGGCGCCGACCCGCAGGGCTCCATACACGTATTCGTCGAGGTCGAAGGTGGTCAGTACGAGGATCTTCGGGGCTGGGTCCGGGGCCTGGGCCAGAATCCGTTCGGTGGCGGTGATCCCGCCGATGCCAGGCATCCGAATATCCATCAGGATCACATCGGGCCGGGTCTGCGCGGCAAGCGGGATCGCTTCCTCGCCGCTCTGGGCCGAACCGACAACCTCGATTCCCGGCGCCGCCTCCATGAGTGCGACAAGTCCCGAGCGGATGAGGTGTTGATCGTCCACAACGAGCACCGTGGGCATGAGTGATCTCATCCTTCCTCGCGATTGCCTGGACAGGATCCGGGACATCACCCTTACCTGTCGCGTGGCACAGGGACGGTCAGACTGACCTCGAACCCGCCCCCCGGACCAGGTCCGGCCGTCACTGTTCCGCCGTAGACACTGACTCGCTCATGCATCCCGATCAGACCATGAGCCGCGGACTTTACGGGTACGTTCGCGGAAACACGCTGCTGTCCGTCGTCGGCCACACGCACGTGGATCTCGGCCTCGTCATAGTGCACCAGCACGGTTGCGTTCGCCGACGGCGCGTGCTTCATGACGTTGGTGAGGGCCTCCTGGACGACCCGGTAGATGCACAGGTCGACGCCTGGCGGGAGTGCGTACGCCGTGCCCGTGATCCGGACGTCGACCGGCACCGCGGCGTCCCTCACCCGTTGCACCAGCGGTTCGAGCTGTCCCAGCCCGAGGGAGGCGTCGAGGTCTCTGGGCTCTCCTCCCCTCTGCACTTGCCGGGACTGTTCAGCGCCTTGCCGCAGGAGGACCAGCATGCGGCGCATCTCCGCCATGGCCTCGCGGGTGCTGCCCGAGATGGTGTCCAGTGCCTTGCGGGCCGTCGGGGGATCGGTGGTGAAGACGTATCCCGCCAGGCCAGCCTGGACGGAGATGACGGACACATGATGGGCGACCACGTCGTGCAGCTCGCGGGCAATCTTCATACGCTCCTCGGTGACCGCCAACTGGGCCTTCTCTTCCTGTTGCCGAGCCAGTTGCTCACTCAGTGCCGACAGCCGCTCGCCTCGTTCCACCAGCCTCCGTGACCGGTCGCCGGTCACCCAGATGACGACGACCATCATGGTTACAAAGGCCACGCTCACCGGCCCGATCCCGGGCTCGGCGAGCCGCGTACCCCACAGCAGGACGAGCAGGGTCGCGGCTGCGCACTTCGCCACGACCTTGCGCGGGCGCAGCGCTGCGACTGTGTAGAACGCGAGACCCGGCCCGATCACCCCAACCGCGTGGTAGTAGCCCAAGGTGAAGTAGCACAGCACGCATGCCGCCGTACTGCCCAGGACGGGCAGCGGGGCACGGCGGCGCAGGGCCAGCGGGAGGTAGATCAGGGCGAGCAGGCCGTACGCCCAGGCATCCGGAGTCCGCCAGTAGCTGTGCGGATCGAGCCAGTTGTGCAGCATGGTGGCTGAGACACCGAGCGATCCGACGGCGTAGCCAACATCCGCCACCTGCGGGAGGGCCTTGCGAAATGTCGTGCTCCACGTCTGCTGCGCGACCATCGTGCGAGCCTAGGCGAGTCACGACCGCTTGGCCCGTCGCATGACCCTATCTACAGCCCTGGTTGTACACCGGCAGCCTCCCCGACCGGTCACTTGGAGGAGTAGTTGTCATTACTGAACCCGGATCCACCAGCTTGATTCCCGGTTGATCGTTTCGGGGTCGTGCAGGCCGTGTTGGGGCTGAGTTGCGAATTCGGGCATGGGGTGGCCGCTGGTCTGCCCGGCTCTTCCACTTTGTCCACAGGCCTCGGACCCTTTCGGGCAGGCCGGTCAGGGAACGTCAGAGGGCCGGCGGTGCATGCACCGCGCTGAACAACTGGGTGAAGTCCTCGCTCCAGGGCCAACGTTCGGGCACGTGCAGGGTGAGGCGGCGGGCGGAGCGGGCCAGGCGGGCGGGCACGTTGATCAGGCGGTCACGGATGGTGGCGGTGGTCGCCCTGGCATGGAACGCGGAGGCCAGGGCGCCGGCGGCGCGGGGCAGGCTGTGTGCCAGGACCGCCAGGGCGAGCCACGCGGCATTGGCCGGAAATGACCGGACGGCGCGTGGGCGAAGCCGCTGTTCTTGACATCGGCGATCACCTGCTCGACGACAGCGTGCCGGCGGTGATCACGCTCGGCATCCCTCAAGCTGGGCGTCCCGGACGACCGGTTCATCGCCTCGACCCTGCTCCTGCAGTCCCGGCACCCCGGCTCCGCCTGGTACGTCGCCACCAGCGACATCAACCTCCAGACCAAACTGCACGCCGTCGCCCTGCCGTTCATCGAACCCTGATCCCCCAGGGTCAGCAGACCGCCCAGGAGGATGTAAGGCTGTGGTCACGCGAGCGGGCCGTCAGCTGACCGAGACGTGCAGCTGGTCGTCCGCCGTCAGACGCCCGGTGACTCCGAAGGACGCCCACATGGCCACAATGTGCTGGCCACAGTCCTGGATAGCCCGGTCCCCGGCCGCGAAGTCGGCCAGCGGCAGCAGGGTGGGCGTCGTATCCAGCACCTCACGGATCGGCGCCCACACCGGGCCAAGAAGCCGCTGGACTGCAGGATGGTCCGCGTACCCGGTGAGCAGCGGCGCGTTCCCGCCGGCCTCCTCCACGGCGGCGGCGTGCGCAATGAGCTTGAGCATCGCGCCAGTACCAAGGAGCAAGCCTTCGTACATCTCGTCCAGGCCGACCTGGTGTGTCTGGTAGGCGTGGACCAGGTCGGCCCAGCCGGGATGCACGTCATCGAGCAGGCCCGTGAAGGCGTCGCGGTAGCCCTCGCCGAGGAGATCGGCAAGGGTGAACCGCCGGGACTCACCGCCGCTGCCCGGCGTAACGGTGATGCACTGGCCCAGGAGCGCGTTGGAGAACAGGTCGCACCGGAACTCGTCGGCGGCCTCGTACGCCCAGATCGCCGCCACCTCCTCCGGCGTCTTGGGACGGGTCGTCTTGGGCGGCCGGGTGTCGGCTGCTGCACGAAGCCGGCCGATGAGTGCGTGTCCGTACTCGTGCACGACCAGGTGAAGAAGTTCCGCCTGCTCCAACTCCTCTTCGGCCGCCGCGTCGCCAGTGTCGAGAACGATGACCGTCTTGCTGAAGTCACGGGCCAGACTGATCGTCTTGCCCTTCACGATGCCGTGATGTCGCCGGTGAGCACCACCGTCAGCTCCGACTCCGGAACGTCGAGCTCGTCGGCGACCACGCTGATCATGGAGTGCACGCTCTCGATGAATCGGGTCAGGCCCGGGCGGGCACCGTGCTCTTCGATCACGGTCAGGGCGTAGGTCGCGCTCACGGGGGCCTCTCGTTCGCAGGGCAGATGCCGCCCATCATCGGCCCCGGCACTGACACCGACTCCGCACGGCCTGTGAGAGCTGTGAGGCTCGGAAGCCATTTCCTACCGTCTGACTGAGTCTGCCCGAGGCGTCCTGGCTGGTGTCCCGGGGCAGCGGCGCCACATCCGGCGGGTGTAGGTGCCCGGCGGATAGTCGATCAGCGGCCCGAACTCGGTGGCGGTGTGATCAGGCATGACGTCGGTTTCCCGAGAATCTATCCGCGGTTCGAGTCATAGCCCCACCGAGCCCGGCCGTCTTTGCCCATGAAGCATTTGACGGGCCGTCCGTCTTCAGCGGTGCCGAGAGCGCCGACGGGGGAGCAGGCGTATCCGAACTGGACACCCGTCCGGCCGCCAGAGCTGCTCCCGCCGCTTGTCCCGCTACCGCCGGAGTCGTCGCCGCTGTCTGCGGCGGCCTGTGCAGTAACGGTCACCTTCACCGTCTTCGTCGCAGTGACCGTGGGCGCGGGCTTCGCCGTCGCCGTCGCGGTCACAGTGACGGTCGGGCCAGGGCTGGCTACCGAGGGTTTCGCGCCGTCGGCCGTGCCGCCGTCGCCGCTGGCTCCGGCGCCGATGCCGAGGAAGAACGCGAAGCCGAGCGCGGGCAGAACGTACCTCTTGCGCGCCCATCTCGCGGCCAGGCGCGGCGGCTGCTGCGGTCTGGGCGGCCACATGTACGGGTTAGTCATCTCGTCCCCCTGCGCGCGGTTCCGGAGGGGGACGACGGTACTGCGGGGGAGATGATGCGTCCGCAATCTGCGGGAGTGGTGACCATCCCGTGATGGCCCGTCGCGCTCGTCCACTACTCGGGGCTTCATCCATAGGCGCAGCAGCTCAACAGGCAACGTCACTACCGGGCATGACCAGTCCTTGGCATGTCGGCATCAGGCAAAGGTGCCGACTCAGCAGACAATTCGGCCGAACTTCGTCACCAGCCGGTTGATCTGCTCCTGAGTCCGCGGCGGATAGTTCCGACAGATCGCTTCGGTGCCATCTGCCGCTACCCAGCTTCCGGCGACTCCCCCGTGATGGCTGCATGCGCCCCGCTCCCCAACCGACAGGGACACCCAGCCGTCAGCGCACACCGCGCCCTGGTACGTCCACTCGACCGGCGTCACGGAGGGCTCTTCCGGCGCAGCCGGGGCTGGTGCTGGCCGTTTCGCCTCGTCGGGGTCCTCCCAGAGGAGTCCCACGACCATCAGACCCACGAACACGGGCACGAACATGACGACACAGAACAACTGGAATGCACCCACGGCCACGGCGCAGGCCCTTGTCACGCGATCCCACGCCGAGCGCACCTTTGATCCCCCTACCCCCACCGCGTCCCCACACGGCGTCGCGGCATCTTACTTGCCCATACAGGCCGTGCCCCCGCCAGACCGAGAAGACCCCGATCTGGAAGTCCTGACCGCTTCCTTGCGCCGTGAGTCAAGGACAGGAACACGACGCCGGCAAGGAAAGTGGCCGGAAGCCCGCCACCGTCGGGTGGCGGGCTTCATCGTGGCCGGGTGCAACGGTCGGTCACGGTGCGGCGACGAGTGAGCTGAGCGGTTACTCGGCCGTCGGCTCGATGTAGGTGTTGTCGAACCAGTCGATGAACTCGCGCACAGTGCCGACCTTGGCGACCCGGGCGTGCAGAGCCTTCTGGTCGTGTCCGATCAGGAACCAGCCGGTGGCCACCGGCTCCCCGCAGCCGCAGTGACACATACGCGTTCCATGAGGGGAGTCGAAGTAGGTGATCGGATTGCGTGCCGACCCCACGGGAGGCTTCCCCCCGACGTAGGCGTCGTAGACCGCGTCGCCCGGCTTGAGGAACCGGCCCTCGATCGCCTTGCGCCCGCCGGCCACCGGCACAAGCCGGTCGATCTCGATGGCCATGCGCACTTCACCCTCGGCGGAGAGCAGGGCGTACTGCTCCCGCTCGGCCCGCTCACCCAGAACCCAACAACCCCGATTAGCGTGGAACAGCGCCTCGTCGTCCATGTTCGGGTCCCAGCCGACGTGATCGCGCCCCAGCTGGTCCTCCTGCGGGTTGACGTAGCGCATCCGCCCCAGCGTGATGTGGATCATGGATCAATCCCCCCAATAGATGGATACCCAGGGCTCCTTGCCCTGCGGACTATCGAACATCCTGGCAGGTTGACTCGATACCTTCAACCCCTAGGGAATATGGGTTATCGACTATCGCGACGGCGGCCCCTGGCCCTCACAGATACTCCCAGTCGAGGCGGGTCACCTGAGAAGAAGGGCCTGCTCACACATGCCGCCGCCGCTGCGGCCGGACTGGTCGTCGGCGTCCTCATCGGCGTTGCGGAATCAGGGGCGGCCCGGGATGCCGGGTGCCTCAGCCGAGGCTGCCAGGAAGGGTCCGGCCCAAGGGGCAACGCGATGAGACGAACTCCTGTCTGATCGTTCACTCGTCGTAGTGCTGTTCCCGGTCTCGTTCTATGCAGCGGCCCCCCTCCCGCTTGATCGTGGAGATGTCGCAGCTGGTCGAGACCGGGAGTTCTGCTCCCCGTCCTTGCTGCTCGGGGGTGGGGCATGTCGCGTGTGATCGGCGAAGTCTCGATGAGTCTCCGTCGTACGGACGGGAAGATCGACGAGGACCTGGTCTGGTCGACGACGGGCGTCGACGTGTTCGAGCCCTCGATCCCTTGGCGTACGTTCCGCTGGCGACGGGGCCAGAAGCACTATTCGGGGCTGTATTGGTCGTCAACCATGCGCGACCACGTCGTCTACGAGTCCCGGCTTGAGCTGACACGATTGCTCGACGCCGACTTCGACCAGGACGTGACGGCTGTCTTTGCCCAGCCGTTCTTGCTGTCCACCACCGTCGACGGCCGTCGACGCCGCCATGTACCTGACTTCCTGGTGATGCGCGAGAAGGACGTTCTGCTGGTCGTGGACGTCAAACCGCGGCACCGGCTCACCCGCCCGAAGGTGAACTTCGCGCTCGGTTGGGCCCGCGAGGTCGTTCTGTCGCGCGGCTGGGATTTCCAGGTGTGGTCCGAGCCGCCCGAAGCTGAACTGGCGAACCTGCGCTTCCTCGCGGGCTATCGCCGCGACTGGCTCTTCGACAAGGACCTGCTCGGTGGCCGGTCTGCAGGGTCGGGCTGACCAGCAACATCGGCATGAAGGAGTTCAATCGGTCGCTGCTGGAGTACTACGCGCACCCCGGCCGCAAGTGCGGCACCGCCGCGCTCTTCGCTCAGCGCGCCCTGGACTGCGTGTTGGAATGTGAGACGCGCATCTTGGTAATTGACGATCTGCACTTCCTCAAGTGGCATGACCGCAACGGGACCGAGGTCAGCAACCACTTCAAGTACATCGCGAACGAGTTCCCCGTCACGATCATCTTCATCGGTGTCGAACTGGCGGGCCGCGGCCTGTACGCCGAGGCCAACTCCCGCGGCAACATCACCCTCGCCCAGACCGCGCGCCGCACCACACCGCTGACCATGGAGCCGTTCATCGTCACCAACGACAAGCACCGCATCGAGTGGCGGAACCTGCTGCTCGCGCTGGAGCAGCGGATCGTGCTGTGCCGGAAGTTCCCCGGCATGCTCGCCGACGAACTGTCCGACTACCTCTACATCCGCACCACCGGGCACATCGGCTCGCTCATGACACTCATCAACCGTGGCTGTCAGCATGCCGCCCGCACCGGCGCCGAACTCCTGGATGTGGAACTCCTCGACCAGGTGAAGCTGGATGCGGCGGCGGAGCGTGCCCGCAAGGCGCTTGCGAAGAAGTTCGCCCGCAAGCACATGACGACCAAGCCGCGATCCCGCACCGCGAAGGCCACTGCGGCGAAGACCGTGGCATGAGGCCAGCCCGTACGCTGCCGCTGCGCCGGGCCCCGTTGGCCGGCGAGGCCCTGGACTCCTGGATCGAGGTGATGTCCGCCCAGTTGAGGGTGCCGATGGGCGAGTTGCTGGTCGCGCTGGGCCTGCGCCGGGAGGACGAATCGCCGACGAACTGGGCGCCTTGGATGACGCAGCTGACGCCGCCCCAGGCCGAGCACATAGCCGTCGCTACCGCCATCCCGCCTGACTCTCTGCACACGATGACGTTGCAGCAATTCGATCAGCGAGCCCTCGTCATCGACCGCGACCGGGGGCAGGTCAACGGATTGTTCATGTGGGGGCGCGGCGGCGGCAGCGGTTCGCGGTTCTGCCCGGACTGCCTGCGGGAGAGCGAGGGACGCTGGCCTCTGCTCTGGCGGCTCGGTTGGTCGTTCGCCTGTCTCACCCACCGCCGGCTGCTGGCGGACTTCTGCCCCAAGTGCGGCTCGCGGCACCGCAAACGCCCGCACCCCAGCCACCTCATTCCCACTCCCGGCCACTGCGACCATGTCAGCCGGTCGACCGATCAGGCCCCACGGATCCGGTGCCTGCACCCGCTGGCCGATACCGAGACCATGCGCTTCGACGACGGGCACCCTGCGCTGCGGGCCCAGCAGGCGCTACTGGACGTCATCACCTCCGGTGTCGGCACTTTCGGCGTGTACGCCCACGATCCGCAGCTCGCCATGGCCGTGCTCGCCGACATGAGGGGCCTCGCTCGCCGCGTCCTGATCCACATGCCCGCGCCTCGCATGACGCGCCTGGTTCCCGAGGAACTCGTGGAGGCCCACTTTCGCGCCCGGGAGCACAACAGCGGCCTGACGAGCACCCAGCGGCGTGCACCTCTCGATCCCGGTCGCGCGGCCCCGGCCTACGCGGAAACCACGGCTGCGGGAGCCGTCGCCGCCTGGAGCATCCTGGGACAGGCCGACTTCCGCCAGGCCGCTCCCCGGATGAGGGAACTCCTCGACGCCATCGTGGACCGCGGCTACTGGACCAGCCCCACGGTGACCCGGAATTGGGGCCGCCACAACAGCCCCGTGCTGGAGTCCGTGCATCTCAAGACCATCGCGCCGACCCTGTGGCCCAACGCCGCCCTTCGCTACCGCACCGCGCTGCCCGCCCCGTCGCTCCCGACCACCACGCCCTCGCAGCTGACCGCCCGCGCACGCAAGATCCCCGGCATCATCTGGCCGCTGTGGGCTGTACGCCTCAACCCCGTCCCGCAGGTCCGCGAGCACCTCGCCGCCGCGCTCTCGGCCAGCCTGCTGCTGGTGAACAGCCGCCTTGAACTGCCCGATGCGGTCAAGAAGGTCGGCAACCTCATCAACCAGCCCAACTTGACGCACGTACTCCAGGCACTGCGCGACGACGCTCACTACGAGGGCATCCAACTCGCCCTGATCCAGATCGCCGCCTACCTCGACAACCACAAGGTTCCGATCGACTACGGCCGCCGACGACGCCTGGACTACAGCACCTTGCTGCCCGAGAGCGAGTGGATCGCCCTGTGCCGGCGCACCCTGACCGAGCCCGGAGCCGGCACCCGCTACCAGGTCGCCCGCTGTTACCTCTTCGAGAAGATCAGCGGCCTGCCCCACACCCGGATCCCCGACCCGCCGCGCGACAGCCAGAACTTCCGCAACAGCCGGGTCCGGTTCCCCTACGTCCTGACGCCCGAGGCGTCCGCCGAACTCGACCAGATCGGCAGGGCATTCCTCGACCGCAATCGGCTCAGCAACGAGCCCCTGACCTGGCAGCCACCCGCAGAACTACTGGACGAACTCGCCCTGCCCCGACCCGACCCCGGCGACATCGACCTTGCCGATCTTCACCGCCGCGTCCGCTCCGGGCAGACGAGCACCGGCATCGCCGACGACCTCGGAACCGATCTGCGCACGCTGCGCTACGTCCTTGACCAGCACCCTGTACCTGCGGCGAAGTCGACCGCCCACAGCATGGAGCGCGGCCTCAAGGGCCTGCACGCCGCCCGGCACATGATCTCCAAGGACCAGCTGGAACGCTTCTACGTACAGCAGGACATGCCCTTCCGCACGATCCAACGCGAAACCGGCATCAACCGGAAGGCCCTGGCCGCGCTCGCCGACGAGTACGGCATTCCGAAGCGCAACCACCGGCCGTGCGGAACCCTGGACCGGGAATGGATCTACGAGCAGTACGTCGTGGGCCGCCGGACGCTGGAGGACATCGGCCGAGAGGTCGGCATGAGCGGATCATCCGTGGGGGCCCGCGTCCGCGAATACGGCATCGGGACACAGAACAACCGCCAGCCCTGGTACCCGCAGCACGACTTCACCTCAGCACCGGAGGCGATCCAGCCCACCCTGGGCAACTCCTACTCGATCTGTCGGCTTCGCCTCTTCATCCAGGTCGTCCGGTACTCCACCCTCATCGAGGCGTGCCAGACCCATGGCATCCACCCGTCGACCCTCACCATGCAGCTCAAGCGCCTGGAGACGGATCTCGGCGGCCCGCTGCTGATCCGCGCCAGCCGAGGTCGTCAACTCGAACTCACCGCTTTGGGCCGAGACGTCGTCGAAGCCGTCGAGGTCTGGGCCCGTACCCTGGCGGAACAGCCGCGGGAGACCTGGGCCCGGTCGGAGTGGCGCCCTCCACTGCCAGGACGCAAACGCAAGAGCCGGCACCCTGCTGAGGCGCCGGGCCTGGACCGTTTCCCCGCCCTTCTCCAGCCTGCGGTGCGAACGTTCGCCGGGCGCCGGCGGCTGCACCGGTTCCTGCAAGCCGCGAACTACCCCTCCCTGGCGGCGTACTGCCGCGAGGCGGGAATGTCTCCGTCCGCGCTGACTCCGCAGATTCAGCACCTGGAACGAGACCTCCAGGGGCAGCTCCTGATCCGCGGCCAGCACGGGCACCGGATGCGGCTCACCGACTTCGGTGAGAGGGTCCTGGCCGTCGCCCTGCCATACGCAGACCAACTCGGCGCGCGCAGCGACACCTACTGACTGTCGCTGAACGTCAGGGCCTGGTCGGCGCCGAGCTCGCCAACGCGGGCCATGAACCCTGCGGACGTCCGTCGGGAGGAACCGCCGCCGAAGCCAGCGGTGTGCCTTCGGTGACGGGCTCGTTCCCCGGTTCGGCTGGCTGGTGGTGTGCCGGGTGACGGGTCGTCATCCGGTGTTGCGTGGGGGCGGGATCGGTGGTGGCGTGGGCGTCAGGTGGTGGGTCAGGGTGTCGCCGGTTTCGGGGGCGAGGCGGCCGGTGGGGTCGAGGCCGAGGTGGTCGGCGAGGTCGCGGATGTGGAGGCGGGTGCTGGCTTCCAGGAGGAGAGCGTAGGTGTCGGTTGCGGTACGGGTGCGTACCCAGCCAGTGAGGGTGAGTGTGGCGGTGATGAGTGCGGCGGGCCACCACCAGACGGTGAGGGGGAGGTAGAGCAGGGCCCAGGCGGTCAGGGCGGTGGCGCGAGTGAGGTTCTGGCGGGCGGTGGTGATCTGGGTGCGGACCTCCTCGGGCAGGATCAGCCACAGATGCGGCCAGAGGGTCGCCAGGACGAGGTGGTGATCGCGATCCAGACGGACGGCTACCGCGTTGATGCGGTCCCCGCTCCAGGTGGGGCGCTCAGGTTTCTCGGGGGCGATGCGGGTCACGGCGCGTTCGGCGGCGTGCCGCGTGACGGGGTCCGGACGTTGGCCGCGGGCCAGGGCTTGGGCGTCCTGCTCGCGGTGATGGTGCCAGGTGCGAGCTGCTTCGGTCCAGCGGCCGTGCCGTCGAGCGGTTTGCTTGGCAGCAAGCTGGCGGAGCGGGGGTGGCCAGGTGGGCCAGTCGGCGGCCAGGCAGAGCCGTTCGGTCAGTGAACCGAGGGCTTGTGCGGCCAGTCCGGTCGCGGCGGCGCCAGCCAGTATCGCGGCCAGCAGTACCACTTGACCGCCCACGGTGCTCGTGGCGGGGTGTCTGGCCCAGGTCGTGATCTGGTGGGTGAGGCGGGGCAGCTCGAAGGGGTGTGTGTGGCCCAGGGTGTGGGCGGTGGCGGCGACGGCGAGATAGAGGGCGCCGGGCAGAACCAGCAAGGACAGCCACCGCTCGGCGAGTTTGGTGCCCAGTTGGGATAGCAGGACGCCCACCAGCTACAGCCGTTCCCGGCGCAGAATGGTGCTGCTGATCGCGCACTGCGGCACCGAGGAGGTGGCCTGGGGCCACCAGTAGCGCGCACAGCGGCCTCCCGGACACAGATACACCAACTCGGCACGGATATTGGGGATCCCGGTATTGCTGATCCCGGCTGGCTGGATACCACGGGTGGAGCCTGTGTGATCGGTGTAGCCGTCCAGCCCCAGGGGGTCGCAGCTGGCCTGCAGGACCGCGTGCAGCACGGAGAGCGTGCCCGCGACGTCCCGTCCCGTGCGGCGTCCAGCACCCGCTCCACCGGGCCCTCGTCCCCGCCCAGCCCGCGGCGCAGATCTGCGCGGATCTCCTCCAGGTGCGCGCACACCGTGGCCAGTCTCTGCGCCAGGTCCGGCCCTTCCGCCTCGCCCTCGTCGGCCATGGCTTCCCTCCCTGCCTGTTCTCGCCACCGGCTTGGACCCGGCCAACTACGCTGTTGCGGCGTAGGGTTGGTCGGCACCACGAGGGTACGCGGAGCTTTCCCCGCGACTCCTGGGTGGGCATGCCACGAGGCGCATGGTGGACGTCGGGGGTCGGGGTGCTAGAGGAACGGCTGGCTGCTGCGGTGTGGGCGCGGCTGCGGCGGATCGCCGACACCGGCGATCCTTCTCCGGCATTGGAACCCCAGGCCCTCACCGAGGCCCGACAGCTCACCAAACTCCTCCGCACCAACAACGGCGATTTGAGCGACGTAACAGCCTGGTACGTACTCGGCTGGCTGCACTTCCACCGGTACACAGCGCTCCCTGACGGTCAAGGCGGTGCGGACCTGGACGCCGCGGCGGAAGCGTTCATGCCCTGCTTCATCGCTGGCGCCAGCGATCTGCCCGAAGCCCTCCTGCTGCGGCTCGCCGACACCGCAGAACCGCACGCCGTCAGCCTGCTCCAGCAGGCACTTGAATCCGCCGACCCGGTTATCTTCCTCGGCAGTGCACCTGTGGCAGCAGATTGAGCATGCCACGCCCGCCGACCACCCGAACCGGGCGGAGTACCTGAACTACCTGGGGAACGCGCTGCAGGCCCGGTTCGAACGGACCGGGGACCTGTCGGACCTGGACCAGGCCATCGCCACCCGACAGGAAGCCGTACAAACCACGCCCGCCGACCACCCCAACGAAGACCTGTACCTGCACAACCTGGGGCTTGCGCTGGGGGCCCGGTTCAGACGGACCGAGGACCTGTTGGACCTGAACCAGGCCATCGACCATCTCCAGGCCGCGATCCGGGCCACACCCGCCGACCACCCCAAGCGAGCGGGGCGCCTGTTCCACCTCGGGAACGATCTGAGGAACAGGTTCGAGCGGACCGGGACTCAGTCGGACCTAGACCAGGCCATCGACCGTCTCCGGGCCGCGGTCGGGACCACGCCCGCCGACCACCCCGGCCGAGCGGCGTTCCTCAACAATCTCGGGGGCACGCTGCGGGTCCGATTCGACCGGACCGGGGGCCTATCAGACCTGGACCAGGCCATCGACTGCCTCCAGTCCGCAGTCCAGGCCACGCCTACCGGCCACCCCAACCGAGTCATGTACCTGCACAGCCTGGGGCGTGCGCTGGCAACCCGGTTCCAGCGTACAGAGAATCTGGCCGACCTCGACCAGGCCATCACCATTCGACAGCAAGCCGTAAACGTCACCCCCGCCGACCACCCCAACCGAGCTGCGTACCTGAACTACCTCGGGACCACACTGGGGGACCGGTTCGAGCGGACCGGAGTCCTATCGGACCTGGACCAGTCCATCGACTGCCTCCAGTCCGCAGTCCAGGCCGCGCCTGCCGGTGCCCCTAACCGAGCCATGTACCTGTCCAATCTGGGGTTTGCGCTGCGGGTTCGGTTCGAGCAGGTGGGGGATCTGGCGGACCTGGAGCAGGCTGTGGCCACCGGGCAGGGAGCCGTAAACGCCTCGCCCGCCGATGACCCGGGCCGTGTGGGGCACCTGTTCAATCTGGGGGGCACGCTGCAGGTTCGGTTTGGGCGTACGGGGGATCCAGCGGATCTGGACCAAGCCGTCACTATCGGACAAGAAGCCGTACACGCCACGCCCGCCGACCACCCGGATCGAATGGGGTACCTGAACAATTTGGGGATTGCGTTGCGGGACCGATTCGGGCATACGGGGGATCTGACGGATCTGGACCAGGCCGTCGATCATCTCCAGGCCGCGGTCCGCGCCACGCCCGCCGGCCGCCCCGACCGAGCAGCGTCACTGTCCAGCCTGGGGCTTGCGCTGGGAGCCCGGTTCCGGCGGACGGGGGATCTGGCGGATCTGGACCAGGCCGTCACCATCGGACAGGAAGCCGTACACGCCACGCCCGCCGACCACCCCGGCCGATCGGGGTACCTGACCAACCTGGGGGCCGCGCTGCAAGGCCGGTTCGGGCGGACGGGGGATCTGGCGGACCTGGACCGAGCCATCAACCGTCTCCAGGCCGCAGTCCGCGCCACGTCGGCCGACCACCCTGACCGCGCTAGGTACCTAGCCAACCTGGGGGCCGCGCTGCAAGGCCGGTTCGGGCAGACGGGGGATCTGACGGACGTGGACCAGGCCATCGATCATCTCCAGGCCGCGGTCCGCGCCACGCCCGCGGGTCACCCCGACCGAGCAGCGTGCCTCAACAACCTGGGGCTCGCGTTGCGGGACCGGTTCCGGCGGGCAGGGGACCAGGCGGACCTGGACGCGGCGGCATCCGCCTTGACCGGGGCGTGGGGTGTGGATTCGGCGGCGCCTTCGACCCGTATTGGAGCGGCGTGGGTGCTAGCCGGGCTCGTCTCACGATCTGAGGCGGGCCGGGCAGCGGATGCGGGGGAAGACGCGGTGCGGCTGCTGCCTGAGGTGACCCTGCGCCAGCTGGGGCGGGGCGACCAGCAGCATGCGCTCGGCGATTTCGCCGGACTGGCCGGGGATGCCGCAGCGCTGGCTCTCGCTGACTCCCGCGGGACCCGGAAGGAACGCGCAACCCGCGCGCTGCGGCTGCTAGAGGCCGGGCGGGCGGTGCTGCTCAGCCAAGCACTGGATACCCGCAGCGATCTCACCGACCTCAACCGGCAGCGCCCCGACCTCGCCGCACGGTTCGTCCAGTTGCGCGACCAACTCGACCAACCCACCACCCCCGCCGACGGGAGTGGTGAGACGGACACCCTCACGGTGCGGCAGGATCGCGCCGTACACGACCGGCACCGACTGGCCCGCGAGTTCGCCCAGACCCTGGTGGAGATCCGCGACCTGGATGACTTCGCCTCCTTCGCCCTCCCGCCCACCACCCAGGAACTTCTCACCCAGGCGGAACAAGGCCCCGTCGTGGTATTCAACACCAGCGGCTACCGCAGCGACGCCCTGCTGCTCACCACGGCTGGCATCACCTACCTGGAGCTCCCCAAACTCACCACCGACGCCCTGGCCGAGAAGGCAACCTCCTTCCAGCAGGCGCTGCACACCGCCACCACGGACCGGGACAAAACCCAGCGGCGGCAGGCACAGGACGTCATCACCCAGGTCCTGCAATGGCTGTGGGATACCGCGGCCGGACCCGTCCTGGACACGCTGGGCCACCACCGCCAGCCGCCGGCAGACGCCGAATGGCCGCGGATGTGGTGGGCACCGGGCGGACTGTTGGGACTGCTGCCCCTGCATGCTGCCGGCTACCACACCGACCCCGCCGACGACCCGCACCGGCGCACCGTCATGGACCGGGTCATCTCGTCCCACACCCCCACCGTCCGCGCCCTCCGTTACGCCCGCCAGCGCACCCGGGAAAACGTCCCGCACCCGGATACGCCCGTCCAAGGGCTGGTCGTCGCGATGCCCACCACCCCAGGCCTCCCCCGTCACGGCCGCCTGGGCCACGTCAGTGCCGAGGCCGAGATGCTGCGCCGCCACCTACCGCGCACCGTACTGCTGCGCGAACCCGACCCCGATGGCCAACCGGCCAACTCGCCGCCGAGCACGCCGACCAAAGCAGCCGTCCTAGACCACCTGTCCCATTGCCCGATCGCTCATTTCGCCAGCCACCCCACCGACCCCTCCCAGAGCCTGCTGCTGCTCCACGACCATCAAAGCGACCCCCTCACCGTCGCCAGCCTCACCCCCGTCCGCCTCGACCATGCCCAGCTGGCCTACCTATCTGCCTGCCGCACCGCGGCCATCGACACCGCTAACTTGGCCGACGAGGCCATCCATCTGACCTCTGCTTTCCAGCTGGCCGGCTTCCCCCACGTCGTCGGCACCCTGTGGGAGATCGACGACCAGATCGCCGTCACCGTCGCCGACAGCTTCTACACCCACCTGCGCACCCCTGACGGAACCATCGACACCAGCCGGGCAGCCCAGGCGCTGCACCAGGCCGTGCGCGGCGTACGTGACGGCCACGACCTGCCCGGCCAGCTCGACCGGACCCGGACCCCCTTCCTGTGGGCCGCCTACCTCCACGCCGGCGCCTGACACGAACCCCGGCCCCCCCCGAGGAGTCACACTTCTCATGGCCGCCCAGATATTCCGTTCGGCCGGATCACGGATGAACCACCGGCCCAGCACATGGCATATATGTCGGCAGCGGATGTCAAGGGACAAGGTCGTGAGACAGAAGTGTCGTGTCCTCCAATTGAGACGGTCGGAAAAGCCCAGGCCGCTACATCGGAACGGGACATTCCGAATGCAGGCCTACAAACGGCGCAACCAGAGACTGCTTCAAGCCGGTTGACAGATACAGAGGCACCCCGGGTCTGATGGAGGCTCCGGACTGTCCCGAGTTGGGTGGAGTCGAGTTACTTGGTTTCACGCTACCGGCGGGGAACGGAGTTCGTACTCCACCGGACCGAGCATGCCCAGCGCGGAGTGCCTGCGCTGTCGGATATGGAAGATTTCCAGGTACTCGAAGAGCGTGGTGGAGGTCCAACGCGAGCAAGTGCTCCGCACGCGCCGCAGTCACGAGCGCATGGTCGCCCCCGGCGCAGGCGCCAAAGCCAAGCTCACCCAGCCGACCGGGTCCTGGCCACCGTGCTCCACCTGCGCAAACTCGCCACCATGGACCTCCTCGGGCAACTCTTCGGCGTCACCGCCATGACCATCAACCGAGCGAAACAGGAAGTCCGCCCACTCCTGGAAACACACGGCCACCACGTCGACACCTCAACCGCCCGCTTCCACACACCAGCCGACGTCGCGACGTTCCTCGCTTCCAACCCCACCCCAACCAAGGTCAAAAAAACGAGTTAAAGATCTGCACGCCCTTAAGCGCCATGCTCCTAGCCTCTGTCTCGCCTTCAGTACTCCGGGCGCTCGCCTGTCCGCTCCCGATCAGCTGGCCGCAGGATCCGGGACCCCATTCGAAGGACCTGATTGTGGGTCAGGCGCCTTGAACGTGAAGAGTGGGCCCCCGATCGGGTTCACCCAAATGGAATTTTGAATTCCACCCTCAAGTCCTACTCAAATCCTTTGTTTTTTGCTACGCGAACCCATACCTTGATCCCCGACCGCAAATCTGTAGAACTAAAAGGGGGAATTCGCATGTCCATGCGTAATCGCCAGAACATTCGGATGCGGACATTGCAGGCTGCGTTGGGGTCGCTGACCGCAGTGGCGCTCATGGCCGGTATCCCTGCCACGGCGCACGCTGGTGAGGCAGGTACCGATCTCGCCGCTGTCGATGGGGAGGTTGCCAACCCTGCCTTGTTCGCGGAGTTCGACGCCGACTTCGAGAGGATCGAAGTCGATGCCGATGAGATCGACGCCAGCGCCGGAGCCGATGCAGCGATCGCTGCGAGCGGGGTCTGGAAGCGTTATAGCTGGAAGTGCAGCTCGTCGACGAAGAAGTTCAATATATCCATCGGGTACCGGGGCCCGGCGAGCCAGACGATCTACTTCAACAATCACTGCAGCCAGAAGCGCAGCGTGCGGACTTATTACAGAGGCCAGGAGCCCGGCGGTGAGCCGATCCAGGGATCCTATTGCACTATGACGGTAAATCCGGAGACCAAGGATAAGAAGAAGTTTCTGCCGTCAAACAATTTCCCCTGGTATAAGGCCACGTCGAACTGCTGACCTGGCTGCTATTCTGGCCGCCCTGATAGTGCGACGCCGGGGCGGCCAGAAGCATTTCTGCATGACCTCAGGTCAAGGCGGGTAGTACCAATTGCAGGCCAATCCAAACCCCAACAATCAGCGCAAGGATAAGCAGAAGCCCGAGGAAGGGACGATTGAGCACCTTCGAAATGAACCTTTTTGTGCCGCTCTGGGTGCCGATACGTTTACTCATGTCACCACCGTATACAACGGCCAAGGGCTAACGAGGTCTACCCATGAGGTTTGCTCGTGGGGGCAAGCCCTCGGTGACAGTGTGTTTCGGGCATCAAGGACGCGCCAGGGCGTGAGCGTTCTCGGCTGGTGAGATTCTTGATGAGACTTTCGAGGTGCGTCCCCCCGACCTTCACCGCCAGCTTTGTCATGAGCGCATCCTGTCATCCTCCTCCAGTATCCCGGGAGGGGGCGTGCACCACAGGGCAGAGCCGACTCCACTTAGGTAGCGTAAAGAATCAACACGTTGCTTCACGGTCTCTCCGTCGTTGGTGTGGTGTGCGCATACCGAGCTAGCTTCGTGACCAACTTGTCCTGCGATTCGGGGTGTTGTTCCCTCATCTCAATGAGCGGCAGCAGCGGCTGGCGCTGGCCGCCGAGGCCCGGGTGCTGGGGCACGGCGGGGTCCGGGCCGTCGCGCGTGCCGCGGGGGTGAGTGAGACGACGGTGCGGAAGGGGGTCTTCGAGTTGGAGGGTGGCGAAGATCCACTGCCCGATGGCCGGGTCCGCCGGGACTGCGGCGGTCGCAAGAGCGCCGAAGAGCTTGACCCTCTGCTCGTTCCCACGCTGCTGGCATTGGCCGAGCCGGATGAGCGGGCGATCCGATGTCGCCGCTGCGGTGGACGACCAGGTGACTGCGGTCTCTGGCCGGGGAACTGACGCGGCAGGGCCATGCCGCCTCGGCACCGACCGTGGGCAGGCTGCTGCGGGAGAGCGGTTTCAGCCTGCAGGCCAATGCAAAGACCCTTGAAGGTGCTCAACACCCCGACCGCGACGCGCAGTTCAGGTACACCAACGAACAGGTCAAAGACCATCAGGCGGACGACGAGCCCGTGGTTAGTGTGGACGCGAAAAAGAAGGAAGTCGTCGGGGAGTTCAAGAATACGGGACGTCTATGGCGGCCGGCCGGTGAACCCGTGCGGGTTGACGTCCATGACTTCCCCGGTGATGCACTGGGCAAGACCCTGCCCTACGGCATCTACGACCTGGCGGCGGACACCGGCTGAGTGAACGTCGGTACCGATCACGACACTGCGGCCTTCGCAGTCGAATCGATCCGCCGCTGGTAGAACGGGCAAGGACGCCTCGACTACCCGCAGGCCACCCGTCTGCTGATCACCGCCGATGCCGGCGGCTCCAACGGCTACCGCACCCGGGCATGGAAGACCGAAATGGCTGCGTTCGCCGCCCGGGCCGGCCTGACCGTCACCGTCTGCCACATGCCGCCGGGTACACAATGCCGTTGCTTGATTACTGGACTATCGCGGTGTGCAACGTGATGGCCTTGGCTGTGGTCCGCCGTGTCGGTTGCCGGTCCCGGGTGTTGATCCGGTAGGAGAGCTTCGAGGAGTACTTCGAGTCCGGCCGTTTGAGGTGCCGGTCCGCCTCGCGCAGGCGCCTGGCGCCGTTGTCGAGCTTCCGGCGCACCTTCGCCGCCAGCACGGCCAGGAACTTCTCGATCTTCTTGGGCGTATCCGCGCACTGCCGCACTACACTGCGCCGCGTGTGCTTGAGGACCTTGACGAACGAGACCCGGTCCGGGTTGATGCCGTTGTCGTCGGCCAGACACATGATGACCCGCGTGAGGCAGTGGTGCACGACCAGGTGCGCCCAGACCTCCTGCCGCACCAGATCCGGGTCTCCCGAGCGCAGGACCTCGACCGGCCCGCGCTGGAACGTCTTGATCTGCCGGAACGCCGACTCCGCCTCCCACCTGGCATGGTAGAGCCCTGCCAGCTCCGCCGCCGGATACGCAACCGGGTCCAACAGATCAGTCAACAGCCTGACCACCTCGCCGCCGTCGACGCGGTACTCAATCACCCGGACCAACACCCCGCCAGGATGTGCGCCCTTCTGCCCGCCCAGGTTCATCCTCCCCAGGTAGGTCCCGTCGGGCAGATACTCAACCGGCCGGTGCGCCACCGGCGAGCGAGCCCGGATCAGCAGATGGGCCCCGGCTCCGAGATAGGCCTTCCATAACTCGACCCCGGGGAAGCCCCGGTCCATGATGACGAGCATTTTGCCCGCCGAGGTCGCCAAAGTGAGCGCCAACTCCCGCTCACCGCCGTTGAATCCGCCCACCGCCGCGTCGACCTGCGCGTGCGTGCCACACTCGGTCAGTGTCACCACCCGCACCTGAGGGAACCCCGCCGGCTGACCGTTCTTGACCGGCCCACCGAACGGGGCCCGGTTGGCTGGCGTGTCCGGCGCGTCCACCGCGGCCAGCCTCATCCCGCGGTAAAAGGAGCCCCCCAGGCCGACGGGGGCCAACGGATCGGCCAGCTCGCGGAAGACGGCCTCCAGGACCAGCGGTCCCAGACGCCTGCGCGCCCGCGTGAACGAGGACTTGTTCGGGATGCTCCCGCTCAACTCCCGCATGCTGCCGACCAGTTGCTCCGCCACATCGTCATAGGAGTCCTGCTGGAACAGCGCCAGGGAAAGCGTGAAGTAGACCATGAACCCGGCCGGCAGTGCGCCGGGCTTCTTGTCCCGGACCCGGCACTTCTCCAGCACCTCGGCGACCAGTTCCGGAGTCACCCACCGGGTCACCACCCCCAGCCGCACATGATCGGACAACCCCACCCAAGGATGCATGCTGGGCCCAACGACCGCGCTCCTCCACCGTCACTGCGAACTGCTTGACGAGATCAAGCAACGGCATTGGCCGGGTACATCGAAGTGGAACAAGGTGGAACACCGGCTGTTCTCCGCGATCACCATGAACTGGCGCGGCAGACCGCTGAACAGCCACGAAGTCGTCATACAGTCCATCGCCGCGACCACCACCCGCACTGGTCTCACCGTCCACGCCGAACTCGACACCGGCGCCTATCCCATCGGTGTGGGGGTCAGCGACGCCGAACTGAACGCAGTGCCGGTCACCGGACATGCCTTCCACGGCGAATGGAACGGACACGGTGCCCCCCACCCCGTCGGCCCGAGATCCAGCCATCCAGAGCCGGTCCTCGGGCCAGCGCTGAACTGCGACCGCGGTGCTCTGTCACATCCCGCGCTGACCGGCATGACCCGCACCGCACTGACCGAGCTGATCGAGACCCTGACCGCCGACTGGCAGACGCTGCAGAAACAGGACCCAGCCACCCGACGCGACGGCGGCGAACGACGTCGGGCTCCGGGCGGCGGCCGCAAAGCCAAACTCGACCTGGCCGACCGGGTCCTGGCCACCGTGCTGCAACAAAACCTCGCCCTGCCACCCACCGCGCTCGCCCAACTCTTCGCCGTCAGCAAGGACACCATCCGCCACACCACTAGCGAAATCCGGCGCCTGATGGACCAGCATGGACACACACCACAGCCCCCAGCAGCACACCTCAACACCCTGGCAGGACTCCTCGTCCACGCCACCACACACGGATCAACCCTCACGACAGAGACCAAACCAACGTGTTGATTCTTTACGGTCCCTTACAGGATCCCGCACAGTGCCTGCCGGTCCGGTACCCGCGGCCGACCCTCCACTAGCTTTGGAACCGGCTCGGGCACCAACGGCTCGATGAGCGGCCGCAGTTCATCCGACACGATCCACGGCCGCCACTGTCGTTTCCCCACGACCAGACCAACGACCACCCACCTCGAAATCACAGGGTCAGCTGCTTCTGTCAGGGCCTCTGGCAGAGCTGGTACCAGATGCCGGTGCACTCAGGTTTCCGAGGACTGACGTGCGGATTGCAGGAGAGGCAGGGTCCTCAGCCGGTCGGCAATGTTGGCGCGGACAAACGCAGGGGTATGTGGCGTGTCGTGAACTTGGGGCCATGTGGCGTGGAGCCGTTCGACGGTCTGGTCCACTGTGCGCAGCACGGGTGCCGGGTCGGTGTCGAGGGACTCTGCGAAGCGCCGGAAATGGTCACGCGTGATGTATCGGGGGTTGGCCTGCTCTGCTATCGGCAGTGTGAGGACGTCGCGGCGGTAGACGGGGTAGGAGGTGACAGCTACCAGATCGTAGGCCGGGGAAAGACGGGGCGTGTATCTGTCGGGGTAGCGCAGTGACCAGTTCTTCAGGTGCTCGTCCGTGTTCCCGGCGGCAACGCAGAACACCAGGCGGCGGATGTACTCATCGAAGTCTTCGGGGCAGTAGTCCAGCAGTACTTGTGCGATGAGTTCCTGTGAGCCTCGGTCTTTTTCCGCTGGGCTGGCATCAAGGACCTGCGCAAAGTCCTCCTGGTGGATGCGATCGCGGTGCTCTCGGTCGAACCGGCTCACGGCAAAGGCGAGGCCGTCTTCCGACAGGTGTTCCTCGGGCAGGCCATGCAACGAGTTCAGGGGCACGAGGCGGTGCTCGGGTACGTCGATGCCTGCCAAAGCCGCCCAGCGCATCATGGTGTTCTCATTGGCGGGCAGTTGCTCATGCACGTTGCTGGGCAGCTTGATGATCCAGTCTCCGAGCTGCTGCGGTGCAGGGAGCCGGAATCCGTCGCCATCTGCGGTCATGGAGAACTTCAGCTGCATGCCGGAGAGGGAGAAGCTCATCTTCGGTCGGTGCGTCGTCAACTGGGCCTCTTCGAGCGCTTCGCTCATGGCGGTGGGCAACGTGCCCTCCGTCTCGACCCGTACAGCTCCAGGCAGGTCGTGTCCGAGGTGGAGCAGGAGCAGGAAGTCGGGGGTGTCGCGGCGGCCGAGCTGCTGGTTGTACAGGCGGCGCAGGCCCGATTCCCGCTCGGGAAGGAGGTTGGCGAACCAGCTGGGAACTCCGGTGACGGGGTGCGCAGCGTAGTCGGGGTCGTAGTCGAACCGCAGGCCCAGTACCGGGTGGTCGGGCTCCAGGTCCTCGTACACGAACGAGGTCTGGCCCTGGGCGTAGTGGAGGGTTCCCACGCGTCTGTCCCCGAGCAGGACACGTGCTTGTGCGGTGCTGGCCGTCATTGCGTCCCTTTGGGTGTGTCCCGTGCGGAGTCCGGCAGGCTGGGAAGGTGGCCACGGTCCTTGAAGCCCCATCGGGCAAATGACTGTGCCCGATGGGTGATGGCAGTCTTCAGCAGGTCCTCACGGTGCTGGACGAACTCCTCGTACCTTTGGCTGCTGAGCAGTTGGATGCCGTGGGGGTCCAGGAAGTGTCTGGCGAGCAAGGACCTGGCCTGAGCATCCTGCGAGGTGATCGCGTGCAGCAGTGCCTTGGGGGAAGCGGGAGGGTGCAGCAGGTAGTTGCCCAGTGTTGCGGACTGGGGGTGTCCGGGCATCTGAGGCGTCAGTCGGCAGAAGAGATCGTGCTCGCTGTCGAGCCAGGGGGTGAGGAGGCTGCTGACCGACAGGGGCGTGCCGGGCTGGTTGCTGACGACGGAAGCCGAGGGGACGAGCAGGGACGGTTCCGCGGACAGAAGTCCCAGGGCGTTCAGCCTCCCCTCAGGGCGTTGCGCCGTCGTGGACTGGAGGTCGGGCCGGAAGGGCTGAGGCTCGGGGTGCGGGAGGGAGCTCAGAAGGCGTGCGGCTTCGGATTCCGGTGTGCTGCCGAGCGATGCCTGGGCCTCGTTGAGCACACTGGCCTGTTGCCGGGTGAGCATGGCGGAGCGCCAGATCCAGCGTCGCAGCAGTTCCTGTGTCCGCCCGGTAGGCGGTCCGAAGACGCTGGTGAACCGCACAAGGACGGGGAGGACTTCGGGATGGGGCAGCAGGCGGACGTGGGGAATACGAGCCTGCTTGCGCAGGAATCGCAGTGATGCTTCCAGCGCTGGACGGGCCCGTTCTACGGCCTCTCGCGTTGCGGACGCGCTGAGCGAGTCCATGCGCTTGCGCAGGGCGCTTTTCGGGATCCGTTCGCGGGGTTCTGCGACTGCCAGCACGCATTGCACGGCCAGCGCTTCAGGGAGGCGGCCGAAGCCGAGCTGCTCGCTCTGCCTGATGAGGGGTTGTTCGCCGGAGACCAGGAGGGTGCGGGCGTCGGCCTCTTGGCGGGCTCGTGTGATGTCGGATCGGGCCAGGCCCACTCCAGCACCGTTGATGCGGGTGAACAGCAGATACAGCGACTCTTTGCTCTCGATGCCGCTCAGTACGGTGACGGGCATCTGGTACGACGTCAGGGCTGCGTGCAGGCGCCAGCATTCGCTGATGTTGTCTTCGGTCAGGAAAGGGTGCCCTGCAATCCAGGAGGACAGGCGGTCTTCTTGGCAGGCCACGCTCACCGGCAGGGCGTCGCGGCGCAAGCCGGGAAAGAACCGGTCTCTGTCCAGGTCGTAGCAGACGGCATAGCGGTCGTCGTCTACCTGACCGTGCCGGTCATTCCATACGCCGACAAGTGTGGTCAGGCGCTGGACGCCGTCCAGGACCGTCCAGGCGTGACGGTCGGCGGGAGCATGGACGGGGACGCTGGCGATGCGGAGGTCTTCTTCCGGAGCGGGCTGTTCTGCAACAGTGATCGTGCCGATGGGAAAGCCACGGTGGACGGAGTCGAAGAGTTCAGTGATCTGGTGGTGCCCCCACACGGCGGGCCGGGCGAAAGCCCTGACCCTGAAGCGGCCGTCCTGTGCCATTCGCACGAGGTCGGGCAGCGTGTAGACGCTGACCGTCTGCTGCATCGTGCCCACCGCCCTTTCCTTCTGCGCCAATTCCAGCCGCTCCCGTCGATCCTAAGCGGTGGCTGACCTGCATGATCACAGGCGGCTCGCACCTCGTGATCGTTCGTGTGCGCGGACTGCGGTGAGGGCACCAGGTCACACCGGCGATCCATCAGCCCCGGTCGCATGCTCCATGTAATCCGTCGGGCCCTTCGCGTCCGGTTCACTGTCCCTCCTCGGGCAGGAAGCGGGTCTGACCCAGGCCCGCTCGCTGCCGAAGAGGGCGTGTCGGCTTGGCAGATCACCAGCTACGAACAGGGGTGCCACTCCCCCTCCCCTCACCGACTACGCCAGCTGGCACAAACGCTGAAGGCCTCGCCCCAGGTTCTGGCCGGAGTCCCGGCGGGTGAGGAATCCCTCGCGGACCTGCGACGGTTCGCCGGCCTCGACCGGGGTCGAAGCGGTCGGTCTCCTGGCCCGGCGACTCCCGGAAGGGCCGACCGGGGCGACCGGGTGGAAGCTAGGCCCTCGAAGCCGGTCAGCCCGTGCCGGTCTGGCTGGATGCTGCAGGCGATTTCTTCCGTGCTCGTGTCAGCCGGTCTTGTCACCAGTGAGGGTGACGTCCAGGTGTGCGAGCAGCGTGTCGAGTGTGGCCAGCTGTTGCGGTTCGAGCCGGCCGAAGTACTGGCGAAGTACGTGCGTGCCCGCTTCTTCCGCGGCCCTCAGTGCCGTGCGGCCGGTGTCGGTGAGGGAGACGGTCTTGCGGCGGCGGTCCTCGGGGTCGCTGGTCCGGGCGACCATGCCGAGGCGCTCAAGACCCTCCACGATCTGGGTGACGGAGCGCGGTGCCTGGCCGAGGAAAGCCGCTAGCTCCGCCTGGTGGAGCGCGCCGCGGCCGGCCAGCACCTGAAGGACCTTGGTGCGGGACAGGGACAGGCCGGCGGTCGCCGTCGTGCGCTGGTCGACCCGTTCGCGCAGGCTGTACGCGAGGGTGAGGAAAGACAGTCCCACCTGCTCCGGGGCGCTGCCCGTGGTCGTCGATTCGTGCTGCTCCATGGTTCGGGTATCCTCGCACAACGTGATCGTGAGGTACCTCATGAAAGGGGTTGTGGGATGGATCGTCCCGTCGCCGTGATCACCGGAGCCACCTCCGGACTGGGCCGCATCGCCGCCTTCGAGCTGGCCCGCCAGGGCTACCGCATCGGCACCGTGGCCCGCTCCCGCAGCAAGGCGGAAGCCCTCGTCACCGACCTGAAGGCGGTGACCGACGAGCCCGTCGACGTCTTCCACGCCGACCTCGGTCTGCTCTCCGACGCCCGCCGCGCGGGCGAGGAGATCGCCGCGCGCTACCCGCGCCTGGACGTCCTGGTCAACAACGCCGGCCTCCACGCCTTCGCGCAGCGCATCACCACCGAGGGCCTCGCGGACATGACGGCGGTGAACTACCTCGGCCCGTTCGTCCTGACCGAGGCGCTGACAGCGAAACTCGGATCCTCCGCGCCGGCCCGGATCGTCAACGTCGCCTCCGAAGCGGCCCAACAGGCGAAAACGATCGCCCCGGCCGAGGACCTGCGGCGCACCGAGCCCTACACCCGCCGGGAGTCGATGCCCCTGTACGGGCGCACGAAGCTGATGACCATCATGTGGACGCAGGAACTCGCCCGCCGCCTGGACGCGGACAAGGTCACCGTGAACTGCTGCGACCCCGGCTTCAACGCCACCGGCCTGGGCCGGGACCTGCCCGGCTCCGCCGTCCTGCAGCGGGTGCTGAACACCCTGAGGATCGGCGATCCCCGCAAGGGCGCCGGCATCATCGTGCGGCTCGCCACCGATCCGGCACTCGCGGGCACCACCGGCGGCTACTTCTCCGCCCGCGACGCCCGCCCCTTGCAGTGCCCCGAACCCGGCCGGGACCCGCGCGTACAGCGGGAGCTGTGGGACGCGACCACGGCACTTCTCGCCGCCCACCCGGCCGGCTGAGACCCGGCACACCCGCCTCAAGGAGGACACCACCCGGTACCGGAGTACCGCCCCGGGCGCGGATTCGTCCTCCAGTAGCTCTTTTCGGCCGCACCCGACTCCTACGTTCATGGGCGGAGCCTGTCGGGCTCGCCCTCACACATCCTTTTTCCTCCTGGTGGGAGTAATTTTCGTGGCCACCTTTCTCTACCGGCTCGGCCGGCTCGCCTTCCGGCGGCGCCGGCTGGTGCTGCTGGCGTGGATCGCGGTGCTCGTCGCCGCGGTGATCGGCGTCAGCAGCGTGTCCGGCAGTACGACGGACGACTTCACCCTTCCCGGAACCCAGTCGCAGCAGGCCATCGACCTGCTGGAGAAGGAGTTCCCGCAGGCTTCGGCCGCCGGCGCCGCGGCTCGCGTGGTCATCGAGGCTCCGGACGGGCAGAAGCTGACGTCCGCCGCGCACAAGCAGGAGGTGGAGTCCCTGGTCTCTGACCTGCGCAAGGCGCCGCAGGTGGCGAGCGTCACCGACCCCTTCACCGCCGGCCTGGTCAGTTCCTCGGGCAGCATCGCCTACGCCCAGGTGACCTACGCCGTCCCGCAGGCCGACATCACTCCCGCCGCGTCGGACGCCCTGCACGAGGTGGCGGACAAGGGTGAGAAGGCGGGCCTGAACGTCAGTCTGGGCGGCAACGCGGTGCTGGAGGAGGAAGAGAGCAACGCCGCCGAACTGATCGGTCTGCTGGTCGCCGCCTTCGTCCTGGTCATCACCTTCGGTTCGCTGGTCGCGGCCGGACTGCCCCTGTTGTCCGCGATCGTCGGCGTCGGTATCGCCCTGTGTGCCATCACCGTCGCCTCGTCGTTCGTCGACATGGCCTCCAACGCGCAGACTCTGGCGCTCATGCTCGGTCTGGCGGTGGCCATCGACTACGCCCTGTTCATCGTCTCGCGCTACCGGACAGAGCTGCGTGAGGGGCACGCGCCCGAGGAAGCCGCCGGGCGCGCCCTGGGGACCGCGGGCTCGGCGGTCGTCTTCGCCGGCCTGACCGTCGTCATCGCGCTGGCCGGTCTGAGCGTCATCGGCATCGCGATGCTCACCACCATGGGCCTGGCCGCGGCCTTCGCCATCACCGTCGCCGTCCTGGTCGCGCTCACCCTCCTGCCCGCCACGCTGGGCTTCACCGGTACCCGCGTGTGTCGTCGGGCAGGGTCAGCCGCAGTGACAGTGCCGGGATGGCCAGCACGCCCAGGCCGACGACCGACGCCAGCAGCATCTTCCAGGGATGGCGGGTGACGAAGCGGCCCCAGCGAACGCCCATCGTGACGCGCCGGCCGTGCTGCTCGGCCCGCACGCGGCGTGTGGTGAGGCGGCCGTCGGCTGCGAGGCCGGCCGGGCTGCCCAGGACAGGGAAGACGTCTCGGACGCGGGCGGCGACGTCCTCCTGGAGCAGTGTGTAGGCGTAGAGCGTGGCGGCGTCGAATCCCTCCGGGGAGCGCGCCCCCAGCCCTCCCAGTCGAGAATCCTCAGCGGTGCGGTGACGTTAGCCCAGTGCAGGTCGGAGTGGGCGGCGGTCCAGCGAGTCACGGCCGGGGCCGGGATGCCCACGAACTCGGGGATCGCCCGGTCCATGAACTGCTGTCGTACGGCGACGCGGTCGGTGTCGACGGCCGCCACCTTTTCCAGCGTCACGGCGAGGTCCTGCCACCAGGAGTCCGGCAGCTGGAGGTCGCGCTGGAGGACCGGGTCGTCGGACAGGACCGGCTGGTCGACGCGCACCGACAGCTCCGCCCGGTAGGCGGTGCCGCGGTGAACGCCGCAGCCTGGACCGCGCCGACGCTGCGCAGTTCGATCCTGGGCGCGTCCCCGGATGCTGGAGGCGTCAGCAGGTCGTGCAACGCCGCGACCGCACGCTGGGTGCGGCCGAGCTCTTCGGCACTTCACGACGGCATCACGGAAGCGCCCACCCCAGCACATCAATAGGGGGCGTCGGCCACGGTGCCTCCCTCACTCCTCTTCCTCCAGCAGCCGCCGCGCCGTACTCGTGTCCGTCACCAGCGCCGTGATCCACCGCCCCCTCAACGCCCCCCGCACGGCGGCGTACTTGCGCAGGCCGCCCGCGACGGCGAGGCGGCGGGGGACCGTGCGGAGCTGGTCCGCCGAGATGCCGATTGTCCGCTCGCCCAGCCCAGCGTCGACGTATGTCCCGTTCTCGTCGAAGAAGCGCTGGCAGATGTCCCCGACCGCCCCCAGCGACCGCAGCCGCGCCAGCTCGTCCTCCGCGACCGCGTTCCCGCTGAGCCGCAGCAGCGGCGAGGGCTCGACGCTGCCAATGCCGACGAGGACGACGGTCAGCTGCTGCCATGCCTGGCTGACCTCCGCCACCGTCGGGTCGTGGAGCAGGGAGAGCCGGGCCTCGGCGGAGCCGACCAGACCCGGGGCCCGGACGAAGAGCGGGGTGCCGCCGGTCAGGTCGGCGAGGCGGGCGGTGAGGCGGGTGGCCTGGACCTGGCCCTGGGGGTCGCCCATACCGCCCATGAGCTGGACGACCTTGTCGGCCACCTGCTGCTTGGCTGGCTGCATCACGTTGGCGGCGGCCAACAGGGTCTCGCTCCAGGTGGAGACCCCGATCAGGTCCCCGGGGCGGAAGGCGGTCTCCAGGTAGCTGGCGGCACCAGAGCCGAGGGCGCGGAGCAGGCTGCGCGGGTGGTCGAGCAGGTCGTCACCGTCGATGATCACCACGTCGGTCAGCTGGTAGCGCTCGGCGACCGCGTCCTCCAGGTCGCTGTGGATCCCTTCAGGGGAGACCACGACGGTACGCACCACGCCCAGCTCGGCCGCGCTGCGCAGCAGCCGGGAGACGCCGGCCTGGGAGAGGTTCAGCGCTTCGGCGATCCGGGCCTGGCGCAAGCCGCGTTCGTGGTACATCCGGGCAACACGGACGATAAGCCGGAGTTTGTCGACCGGCTCGTGGCTGGTGAGGTCTGGATGTTGGGACACCCCCTGAACACTACTGAGATTCGGGCCGGTCCGGCCCTCTGATGCCGGGCTCATGAGGTGGGCACCTTCCTCGCGTTCCGGCTGCGCGCCACCGCGTCGTGCCAGGCCGCCAGCCGCCGCAGCCGTTCCGGTTCGTCTTCACAATCCGCCCCCGGACTTTGGTGGACATGTTCCGAAGCGGCTCCACGGCTGCGGCCGGCCGTCACGGGTGACCTGCCGCAGGTCGCGGTAGCGCGCCGAGGCGGCGTGGCCAGTGGCGAGCGTGTGAATATTCATTCACAAAGTGGTTTATATTTTTCGGGATAGTGTGCCACCTCCCAGTATCACGTCAAGGCGCCGACAGGGGGTGATCGGGCGGGGGCAGTAGGGGTTCTATAGGCTGTTTGCGGCGATTGGGAAAAGTGGCGGTGCACTCTTGACATGCACAACGGGCCCGGCTTACGTTCCCGGCCATCCCCTGTTCACCGGTATTTGAATATTAATTCAGGTAGATCTTGTGTCGATCACGCCGCGCAGTCATGCCGGAGGGATGTGGAGTTTCGGCCGCACCATCGACCGGTACGCCACCGACGGCTACGGTCCGCCGGCGTCGTCGACGCCCGTCGGTTCCGCTACGAGGGTCACGACACCAAGCACTGACCCCGCCGCCCCGCCCTTATCCCCTGGAGCCCCGATGCCGTACAGCCCCGACTCTCTCCTCGGCGACGTCCTGCGCAACCGGCAGGCCACGGCCGTCGTCCGCAAACACCTCTCCGGCATCGTCAACGCCCCCCTCGGTGTGCAACTGCGCCACGTCAGCCTCGCGCAGGTCGTCGGCTTCCTCGACAACACCCGCGCCAACCCCGAGGCTAGGGACGCCTTCTTCGTCGAACTCGCCACCGTCGACGAGACCCTGGCCGATCAACCGCGCCCCACCGAGGCGGTGACCGTCCCCTCCGACAGCTACGAAGGACCCGAGGTCCCGCTCGGCAGCGCCGACGCCGACTGGCCCTCCTCGGTCACCCGTTGGCACCCGTTCGAGCTCGAACTCCACGGTCCGGCTCACGGAAACCCCTTCACCGACATCGCGCTGAGCGCCGAGTTCATCCACCAGGACACCGGGCGCACCCTCACCGCGCACGGCTTCTACGACGACGACGGCATCCACCGCCTGCGCCTCATGCCCGACGAAGAGGGCGCCTGGGGCTTCGCCACCACCTCCAACTCCCGCTCCCTGACCGGCATCACCGGCACCTTCGACTGCCTCCCCGCCGCCCCCGGCGAACACGGCCCGGTCCGCGTGCACAACACCTTCCACTTCCGCCACGCCGACGGCACCCGTCATCTCCCCATCGGCACAACGGCGTACGCCTGGACGCACCAGGGCGACGAACTGGAGGAGCGGACCCTGCGCACCCTCGCCGAGGCGCCGTTCAACAAGATGCGGATGTGCGTCTTCCCCAAGGCGTACCTCTTCAACGCCAACGAACCGCCGCTCTACCCCTTCGCCGGTTCCCTCAAGGACGGCTGGGATTTCCGGCACCTCAACCCCGCCTACTTCACCCACCTGGAGAACCGCATCCGCCAACTCGGCGAACTGGGCATCCAGGCCGACCTGATCCTCTTCCACCCCTACGACCGCTGGGGCTTCTCCGACATGGGCCCGGTCGCCGACGACCGCTACCTGCGCTACGTGGTCGCCCGCCTGGCGGCCCTCCCCAACGTGTGGTGGTCGCTGGCCAACGAATACGACCTGCTGTGGGCCAAGACAGAGGAGGACTGGCACCGGATGGCCGCCGTGATCGGCGACACCGACCCGCATGGCCACCTGCTGGGCATCCACAACTGCACGGACTTCTGGGACAACAACGCCAACTGGGTCACCCACGCCAGCGTCCAGCGCGTCGACGTTTACCGCACCGCCGAGAACACCGACGCGTGGCGCACCGAATGGAACAAGCCGGTGGTCATCGACGAGTGCGGCTACGAGGGCGACATCGACCAGGGCTGGGGCAACCTTCCCGCTCAGGAGCTGGTCCGCCGCTTCTGGGAGGGAGCCGTCCGGGGCGGATACGTCGGCCACGGCGAGACCTACCTGGCCGACGACGAGGTGCTGTGGTGGTCCAAGGGCGGCACCCTCAAGGGCGAGTCTCCAGCCCGGATCGCCTTCCTCCACCGCATCCTGGAGGAGTCCCCGCAGGACGGCATCGGCCCGCTCCTCGGCGACTGGGACGTCCCAGTCGGCGGCGTCGCCGACACCTACCGCCTCGCCTACTTCGGCTTCGGCCAGCCGCGCTACCGCACCTTCGCGCTGCGTCCCGGCATCCGGTGGAAAGTGGACGTCATCGACACCTGGGGGATGACCGTCACCGAACTGCCCGGTACCTACGAGGGGGTCTTCCGCATCGACCTGCCCGGCCGCCAGTTCATCGCGGTCCGGCTGCGGGCCGTATAGGCGTGTTCCCGCACGGCCGCACGCGCGGTGGCGGCATGCTCGGCGGCCTCCCGTGCGGCTTCTCGCACCGATGCCAACCCGAAACGTTCCCGCAGGAGGCTTCCCATGACGACGCACCGCTAGACCGCCTGCGCGATCACGCCCGCCACTGAGCCGCCGCGGACCGGGCCCGCCCGGCCGTGCTGCCGCGCGGGGAATTCGCCCTCCGCGCGCCGATCCGCTCGGGCGAACTGCGAGTGACCGCCCTGGGCGTGTACGAGGCGGAGGTCAACGGCGCGGTCGTGAGGGACCACGTGCCGACCCCGGGCTGGACGAGTACCGCCACCGCCGCGCCCGGGACGGCAAGCGGTCTCCCGAGACCAGTGACCACATCGGGGAGACGATCAAGAGCGCCAAGCCGCTCGAGTACGTCGGCGACACCGCCACTTCCTGACGACGTCCCCGTCACCAACACCACCTTCACCGCGGCGGGCGTGCCCACACACGCCCTGAACGTCCTGGCAAGAGCCGCGTCGTGCCTTGGCCCTCTCCGCGGCCACGGCCTCCACCCGGATAACGTCCTACGGACGGCCCTCACGCTTCTGTGCGGCCTGTTGCTCGCGGCCCCGGTGTCGTCGGCTTCCGCGGCCGAGACGTCGCACGACGGACTGATCTCGGCCGGTGCGGTCTGAAGGCGGGACGCACCACGCTCACCATCCGTTCGGGCGGGCTGGAACGCACCGTGGTGGTCTACGTCTCTCGGCGGGCGCAGGGTCGCGGACATCTGCCGACGATGCTGGACCTGCACGGCAGCCAGAGCACGGCGGCCGAGCAACTCGACTGCAGTCAACTGGGGCAGACCGCAGACAGAGAGGGCTTCCTGCTCGTGGCACCGCAGGGTGTGATCGACGCCGCGCCCGGATACCGGTGGAACGTCCCGCATGTCACCGGCACGGGCGGACCGGACGACGAGCAGTTCCTCGTCGCAGTGCGCCTGCGATCACCCGGACCGGCTCGCTGCCATCGCCGCGGTGGCGGGCCTGCGCGCGGGGGCGCCCGTCATGGACGCGGACGGCACCTACGTGCCCGACCTCGCCGCCTGCCGGCCCGGGAGGGGAGTGCCCGTCCTGTCGTTCTCCGGCACCGCCGACCCGGTCAACCCCTACGCGGGCGGTGGCGAGGCGTACTGGGGCGCAGGCCTGCTCGTCGGGTGGACCTTGGCACGGAGGGGCGCCTGAAGGGCACCTGCCCTGGCCAGGCGCCCCTGCGGCAGCCGAAGAAGTCCGGCTTCTTCGGCAAGTACGACACCAGCAGGCCCTTCGTCTGCTGGTAGTACGTGGGCTACGCGTCGCTGACCAGCGCAAAAAGCGCCCGTCGGGACTTTGGCAGGATCGCTGGCCCGGAAATTGTCCGGATCTTGGCCGATGCGGTCTCTCGGACTGGGTGGCCGCCCGGCGCCACGCAGCGGTCGGAGCCGGAAAAGATTGGGGGTGCCGCCTACTGCATCCGGTCGCACTCTGGTGTGACATGGCCATGGGCCGATACCGCCCTGTGCGCCGAAACCCGCACGCTGCCGGCGTGGAGTGACAATCCGCTCTCCGTGGCCGCGTGCGGTGGTGGCCGTCTGCAGTGAGCTATGACGGTCCCATATGGCACAGGTTGCAGAGGCCGTCCAGAGGCGTCCAGACCCAGGCGATGCCGAGGGTGATCTTGCGTCATCCGGTCGGTCGGCTGACCAGCCGTGCAGGCGCCGGCTACGGCGCAGAGCAGCAGGATGCCGACGATGGTCTGCGCCATCAGAGTGGCGGTGTGCAGGTCCCGGCAGACGGGGAGCAGCGCACCGGAGATCACGCCGTTGTCGTATCCGAAGAGGAGACAGCCGATGGCGGCGGCCATGGTGAGCCTGGCGACGCTTCCTCTGGTGTCGCTGTCGGTGGGCTGTGGCTTCACGTCTTGGTGCCCCTTGCTCGTACAAAGGCGCCGGGTTCCGCCGTTACCACGCTTAGACGGTCGGGTGGGGTGGAAAGACGGGTGCGGGTCGGCCCTGCGGGCCCACACCCGGGTGATGCCTTCGCGCGGCGCTATCCGTACAGCGCGGTGCGCACGATGCGCTGGGCCGTCATGGCGTCGTGGTTCGCCTGGGCGGCGGCCAGCTCGTCCAGCGGGATGCGGGCAGCGCGCTGGTCGAGGGCGCGGATCGCGGCGACCGATTCACGGACGGCCTCGCGCGGGTCCTCGCGGTAGGGGAACAGGTCGAGCTTGAGCGGGTGCTCCCAGCCGATCCGCCGGGTGACGTGCAGGAATTCCAGGGTCTCGACGACGTGCAGGGCGCCCGCGGTCAGGTCGTCGTCCCACTCGCGGTAGTTGTCGCAGAGTTCGATGTCGACGAGGCGGCCCATGGAGTGGGCGAGGGTGAGGGCCTCGGCGGGGTTCTCCTTGGCGAACAGGGAGTGGCCGAAGTCGATGACGAGGCCGATGTTGTCGGCGCCCATCTGCTCCAGTGCGAGCAGGGTCGTGGCAGCCGTCGACCAGAACAGGCGGGTGCGCGGTTCCTTCAGCTTGTACTCGATGCCGAAGGTCATGTCCGGGTGGGCCTTGACCACCTCGCCGATGCCCTCGATGGCGTGCCGCCGCAGGGTGGCGTAGTCGACCTGGAAAGGGTAGTCGTAGCCGTCCTGGCCGGGCCAGAACTTCACGTAGCGGGCGCCGAGTTCGCGGGCGACGTCCACGGCCTCGTGGCCGAGGTCGATCGCCGCTCGGCGCAGTTTGGGGTCGGCGCTGGTGAAGGAGCCGGAGCGGTATCCGCGGTCGTAGATCACGGGGGTGATGTTGGTGACGGTGAGGTCGTGCTCGGCCAGTTTCGCCTTCACGTCGGCGACGCTCACGCCGTCGCCGAAAGGGTAGTTGAGGTCGAGCGCGGTCAGCTCGCCGGACTCGGCGGCGAGGTCGATGGCTTCCAGGGCGCCGACCTCGGGGCCATAGCCGTTGGTGGCGTAGCGGTCGATGATGCGGCCGAAGCTCCACATGCCGCCTGCGAAACGGAGCGAGGACATGGGTCTCTCCTTTGGGAGTGGTACGGGTGCGGGATGTTCGGTGGTCGGTCGAGTGGGCGTTGTCAGGTCGGCATGACGCGCGCCCGGGCGACGGCCTGCCGCCAGCCGACCATGCGAGCCTCGCGCCAGGCCTGGCCCCGTATGGGTGCGAACCGGCGCCCGGGCGGGGTGACGGCCGCCAGGTCGGACCTCCTCCAGAGGCCGAGCGCCATGCCCGCAAGCTGGGCCACGCCGAGCGCGGACAACTCCGGAACGCCCGCCCGCAGCACGGGGCAGCCGGTGAGCTCGGTCTGGAAGGACATCAGCCGTTCGTTGGCGGTGGGCCCGCCGTCGGCGCAGAGTGCGGCCACGGGGCCGAGTGCGTCCTCGAAGCGGGTGAGGGTGTCGGCGACCTGGTAGGCAAGCGACTCCACGGCGGCCCGGGCCAGTTCGGCGGGTCCGGTGTCCTGCTGGATGCCGGAGAGGACGGCCCGTGCGTCGCGGTCCCAGTAAGGGGCGCCGAGCCCGTCGAAGGCGGGCACCAGGTGAAGTCCGCTGTCCCGCCCGGTGGCGGCCAGTTCGGCAACCCCTGCTGTATCGGTTCCCAGCAGCCGGGCGGCCCAGCGGACGGCTGTGCCGGCGGAGGCGATGTTTGCCTCCAGCGCGCGGGCGGGTTCCTGGCCGGCGAACCGCCAGGCAATGGTCCGCGCGATGCCGTGGGGCAGCTTGACGTCCTGCGGGCAGAGCATCATCAGGGAGGAGCCACTGCCGTACGTCGCCTTCACCACGTCGGCTTCGCCGTGGCTCTGGGCGAACAGCGCGGCGTGCGAGTCGCCGAGGACGGCGGCGATCGGGAGTCCGTCCGGTACGCCGGGTACTCCGCGCATGCGACCGAAGTCGCCGGTGGAAGCGGTGACCGCGGGCAGGGTTTCCAGCGGGACGCCGAAGATCTCGGCGAGCTCCGGGTCCCACTCGCCCGTGGCCAGATTCAGGAGCTGGGTGCGCGAGGCGGATCCGGTCTCCACGGCCTCGGTCGCGCCGCCGGTCAGCCGATGCAGCAGCCAGGCGTCGACCGTGCCGACCCGCAGCAGACCCGCGCGTGCCCGGCCGCGCCCCGGGTCGAGGTCGTCGAGCAGCCAGGCTGCCTTGCTGGCGGAGAACATCGGGTCGACCGGGAGTCCCGTGCGCTCGGTGATCAGTCCGGCGTGCCGGCTCTGCGCCAGCTCCGCGCACCGCTCGGCGGTACGGCGGTCCTGCCAGCTCACCAGCCGGGACAGCGGCCGTCCAGTGGCTCTCTCCCAGACGAGCACCGCCTCGCGCTGCACGCTCAACCCCAGTCCTACGGGACGTACGCCTTCGCGCATGGCCAGCTCGCGCAGGACCTCCACCACGGTGGTCCACAGGGCTTCCGGCTCCTGCTCGACATGGCCTGGTGCCGGGTACTGCTGGCTGAGCGCTCGGTAAGCGGTCGCGAGTACGGTGCCGTCCTCGGCGACGAGCATGCCCTTGGTGCCGCTCGTGCCCTGGTCGAGGGCGAGGACGGCATCGCGTGCCGAGGCGGCCGGGCTCACGACGCGTCCGTCTCGGAGCCGAGCAGCTCACCCGCGGCCCGTACGACGGCGTCGGCGGTGATTCCGAAGTAGTCGGCGAGGAAGGCCGCGCTGCCGGTCGGGGTGAACTCGTCCCCGACACCCAGCAGCCGCATCGGCACAGGCGTGTGCGTGACCACGGTCTCGGCGATCGAGCTGCCGAGCCCGCCGCGCACGTTGGCCTCCTCGACGGTGACGATCCGGCCGGTCTGGCGGGCCGCCGCGAGCACGGCCTCCTCGTCGAGCGGTTTGACGGTGGAGAAGTTCAGCACCCGGGCCCGTACCCCGTCGGCGGCGAGCCGGTCGGCGGCTTCCAGGGCGGCTGGCACGGTCGTGCCGGCGCAGATCAGCGTGATGTCGTCGCCGTCGCGCAGCCGTGCGGCCCGCCCGGCCCGGAAGGGCACGTGCGGGGTCACGTCCGGCACCTTGGTGCGCCCGATCCGCAGATAGACGGGGCCGTCGTAGGAGTGCGCCCAGCGCAGTGCCTCACGCGTCTCCTCGGGGTCGGCGGGGGTCAGGATCGTTAGTTCAGGCAGCGTGCGCAGCCAGGCGAAGTCCTCCACACCGTGGTGGGTCGGGCCGAGCTGACCGTAGGCGAACCCGGGACTCATGGCGCACAGCTTCACATTCACCCGTGAGTAAGCCACATCGGCCTTGATCTGCTCAAGTGCCCGGCCGGTGAGAAAGGGCGCGGCCGCGCACACGTAAGGAATGCGGCCCCCGCCTGCAAGCCCGGCTCCGACGCCGACCATGTTCTGCTCGGCGATGCCGACGTTGATCAGCCGGTCGGGGAAGCGCTGCTGGAAGTCCTTGAGGTTGCTGGAGCCCACGGAGTCGTTGCAGACAGCGACCGTGCGAGGGTCGGACTCGGCGAGCTCGGCGAGGGTCTCGGCGAAGGCCTGGCGGCAGTCGTGCAGTTCGGGGGCGGCGGTGGCGAGGGTCATCGGGAGAGTTCCTCCAGGGCGGCGGCGGTCTGGTCGGCGGAGGGAACCTTGTGGTGCCACTCGACCCGGTCCTCCATGAAGGACACGCCCTTGCCCTTGACCGTGTCCGCGATCAGGCACAGGGGGCGGTTGTCGGCCGGCTCGGCGCTCAGCGCCTGGAACAGGGCCTCGTGGTCGTGGCCGTCGATGTGCCGGGTGCGGAAGCCGAACGCGGTCCACTTGTCGGCGAGGGGCTCCAGCGAGTTGGTGCCCTCGGTGGGGGCGCCCTGCTGGAAACGGTTGCGGTCGACGACCACGGTGAGCCGGTTCAGCTTGTAGTGGGCGGCGGACATGGCGGCCTCCCAGTTGCTGCCCTCCTGGAGCTCACCGTCGCCGGTCAGGACATAGGTGTGGCGGGTGGAGCCGTCGAGGCGGGCGGCGAGCGCGGCGCCGACGGCGACCGGCAGGCCGTGGCCAAGCGGACCGGTGTTGGTCTCGACGCCTGGAATCTTGCGCCGGTTGGGGTGACCGTTGAGGGCGGACAGCGGCTCCATGTACGTGTCCAGATCGGCGTCCGCGAAGAAGCCGGCGTACGCGAGGGTCGCGTAGAGCGCGCCGGACGCGTGCCCCTTGCTCTGGATGTAGCGGTCGCGCTCGGGCCAGTCGGGGTGCTCCGGGTCGAGGTCGAGGACGGCCAGGTAGAGCACCGCCAGGATGTCGGCCGCCGAGAAGTCGCCGCCGATGTGTCCCTGGCCCGCGCGCGCGATCATCCGCAGGTCGCGGCGGCGGATCTCGCGTGCGGCATCGCACAGCCGGGTGGCCCGATCGGCGGGGGCGGCCGCGCGCAGCTCACTGCGGAGGTCGCGGAGCCGAGAGGTGGCTCCTGGTACGGCTGAAAGCATCTGAATATCCATTCAGCATCGAATTGCTATGCGTCGATAGTTAAGGCCGGACTCCCGACCGCCGTCAAGGGTCGGGAGGCCGGGGCCGTCCCGTACGGTGACGGAAACGACGGGGAACGATGTGCGTCCACATCGGTGGGCGGAGGGGAAAGGAAGGCCGATGTCGGCGCGCGAAGAGCTGCGGATCATGACGCACGTGGCCCGGATGTACTACTCCGAGGGCGTCCGGCAGCCCGAGATCGCGGCACTGCTCGACCTCTCACAGGCCAAGGTCTCGCGCCTGCTGAAGAAGGCCCAGCAGCAGGGCATCGTGCGCATCACCGTGCACGCCGCCCCCGGCACCTACCCCGCACTCGAACAGCGCTTGCAGGAGACGTACGGCTTCAAGCTCGCCCTGGTCGTGGACACGGACCCCGACGACGAGAAGAGCCTGATGGCCGATCTCGGTGCGGCGGCCGCGTACTACCTGCAGACCACGCTGCGCTCCGGCGACGTCATCGGGATCTCTCCATGGAGCGCCTCCCTTCTGGCCACGGTCGAGGCCATGGAACCGGTCGCGGGCCTGAAGGACGTGACGATCGTGCAGGCCGTCGGCGGGGTCGGTGACCCGGCCGCCGCCGCTCACGCCTCGCGGCTCGCCGGGCAACTCGCCCAGCTCGTGGGCGGGCAGGCCGTCTATCTCCCCGCTCCCGGGCTGGCCGGCTCTGCTGAGAGCGCCCGTGTGCTGCGCGAAGACCCCTTCGTGGCGGCCGCGTTGACCCATCTGGACCGGATCACCGTCGGTCTCGTCGGCATCGGCGAGGTCACCCCGTCCAGCACCCTCGCGCGCAGCGGAAACGCTTACCCTGCCGAAGAGTTGGCCTCGCTGGAGAAGCTCGGCGCGGTCGGCGACGTGTGCCTGCACTTCTTCGACGCCGAGGGCCGGGCCGTGCCGTCCGAGCTGGACGAGCGGGTGGTCGGTATCAGCGCGCAGCAACTGCGGGCGGTGCGCCGGACCGTGGCCGTGGCCGGGGGGCAGCGCAAGCACGAGGCGATCCGCGGGGCCGTACGCGGAGGGCTGGTGCACACGCTGGTGACCGACCGGGCGACGGCGGAGGCGCTGCTCGGTTAGCGCCTGCGGGCCTACTCCTTGATCGCACCGGCCGTCAGTCCGCCCACGATCCAGCGTTGCAGGCAGGCGTAGATCAGCAGGATCGGCGCGATCGTGATGAGCACTCCCGCCGACAGTCCGGTGAGGTTGCTGCTGAACTGCCCCTGGAAGTTGAGAAGTCCGAGCGGCACGGTCCGGTGTTCGGGAGAGCTGAGCAGCACCAGGGCCATGAGGAGCTCGTTCCAGGTCGCGGCGACATCAAGGATCGCCACGGTGACCAGGGCGGGGAGCGACATGGGCAGCACGATCCGCAGGAAGATCCGCAGACTGCCCGCGCCGTCGATGCGGGCCGCGTTGAGGAGGTCCTCGGGCACCTTGCGGAAGAAGGACTCCAGGATGAGGACCTGGAAGGGCAGCCCGAAGGCCAGGTACGGGGCGAGCAGACCCCACAGGTTGTCCGTGAGGTGCACCGACCGCAGCATCGTGAACAGCGGTACGACGGCGATGAAGATCGGCATCGTGAGGCCGAGCAGCACCAGGAACATGATGCCGCGACGGAACGGCAGCCTCAGCTTGGCCAGCGCGTACGCCAGCAGCGAGGACAGCACGACACCGAGCGGCACCTTCACCAGGGTCAGGAGGGCGCTGTTGGTGAAGGCCGTGCCGAAGTCTCCGGTGCTCCAGGCGTCCCTGAAGTTGGCCCAGGTCAGCGATCGGGGCCAACTGAGCGGACCGTGCGCGAGGAAGTCGGCCCCGGAGCGAAGTGCGGTGCCGATCAGCAGCAGGATCGGGGACGCCCACAGGAGGGCGACAAGGATCATCAACGCGGTGGTGCCGACCGTCCTGAACCGGCGCCGCCGCGCCGCGCCGACCAGGGGGGATACGGCGGTTGTCACGATGACTCCTTGGTCTGGCGCCAGACGTACGGGATGCCCACGGCGAGCGCGGCCACGGTCACCACGACCGCCATCGCGGTGCCATAGCCGAACTTGTAGGACTGGAAGACGTTGAAGAACATCCAGGTGCCCAGGACCTGGGTGCTGTTGCCCGGGCCGCCGTTCGTCGTCGCGAAGATGATGTCGAAGACCTTCAGGCCCTCGATGAACGACAGTGCCAGGACGACGTAGTGGGTGCCCCGCAGGCTCGGGAAGGTGATGTACCGGAACTGCTGCCAGCCGCTTGCGCCTTCGGTGCGGGCGGACTCGTACAGCTCCCCCGGGATGTGCTGGAGCGCGGCCAGATAGAGGACGAGCGGGAAGCCGACGCGTACCCAGCACGCGGGGACCATGGTCGCCCAGATGGCGAGACTGCTGTCACCCAGCCAGGGGTGGGCGAGCGACCCGAGGCCGATGTCGCGCAGAAGCGTGTTCACCGCGCCGCTCGACGGGTCGTACAGCCAGCCCCAGATGGTGCCGACGGACACCAGTGGCAGCACGGCCGGCAGGTAGAACACCATGCGCAGGGCGGACTTGAAGCGCACCGAGCCGTTGAGGGCGACGGCGAGGGCCAGACCGGCCGCGAGCGGGACAACGGTGGTGACCAGCAGCCACAGCGCGTTGTTGCGCAGCGCCGTGTGGACCACCGGATCGTCCAGCATCGCACGGTAGTTGGCCAGGCCGGTCCACTTGATGTCCGGCGAGATCCCGTCCCAGGAGGTGAAGCTCAACCAGACCGAGCGCAGCGCCGGGTAGATCAGGAAGGCCGCGTAGACGATCAGGCCGGGGGCGGCGAAGAGCCAGGCGGTGCCTGCGAACCGGCGCCGCGGGCGTGATCTCGCCACACTCGCAGGCGCCTTGGCGACGTGTGGGCGGTGGGTCGTAGCGGCCACAGGCTCAGCCCTTCTTGCTCACAGCGGTGGCCACGGCCTTGGCGGCGTCCTTCGGGGACTGCTTGCCCTGCATCACGTCGCTCTGGACGCTGAAGTAGGTGTTGGCGGCCTCGGCGCTCAGCGCCTGGTCCTGGATCATGTAGTGGGCGTGCTCGTTCTGCCACTTCTGCCACTGGAGGCTGAGCGGGCTGGTCTTCGCATCCGGCTCGTACGCCTTCACAGTGCTGTAGCTGTTGCCGAGCTGTGCCTGCGACGTGGCGCGCAGGAAGAAGTCGACGAACTTCGCGGACTGGTCCTTGTTCGGGGCGCCGCGCGGAATCATCAGGCCTTCGCTGAAGCCGGAGAACCGGAGCGTGGACTGGCCGGTCGGCGGAATGAACGTGCCGATTTCCGCCTGGGTCGCGGCGTCGGCGGTGGCCACGACGCCCTCGACCCATTGGCCGTCCAGGACCATCGCACCCTTGCCCGCCACCAGGTTCGACTCGACCTGCGAGGGGTCGAGCCCGAGGACGCCGTCCGCGAACCACTTCTTGTCGGTCCACTTCTTGAGCATCGCGAAGGCGTCCACCACCTCGGTCCGGTCCCAGGAGGTCTTGCCCTGGAGCAGCTGGTCGTGCAGTTCGGGCCCGGCGACGGTCTCCAGGAAGTACTCGAAGAACCGCATCAGGTACCAGCCGTACTTGCCGCCCGCGAGAAAGGGCGTGACACCGGCCTTGACCAGTGCCGCGTTCGTGGCTTCGAGTTCGTCGTAGCTGGTGGGCACGGTCGTGCCTGCCTTCGCCAGCATGTCCTTGCGGTAGTAGACGCCGATCGCGGAGGCGTAGACGGGAACGCCGTACTTGACGCCGTCGTAGGTGAAGTCGCCGATGCTGCCCTTGAGGAGCTTGGCGTCCCACCCGTACCGCTCGTAGTAAGGCGCGAGGTCGATGACCTGGTGGGCGGTCGCGAAGGGGGCGCCGATGGACCCGCCCCAGATGCGGAAGACGTCCGGCGGGCTGCCGCCGAGCAGCGCCGTGCGCACCTTGCCCGGGTAGATGGCCGCGCCCGAGCCGGAGAGGTTGTCGAGGGCGACCTTGACGCCGGAGTCCTTGCGGAAGGCGGCCAGGACCTTCTTGACGTTGGCGATCTGTTCGGCGTTGTCGTAGTCCATGTACGTCAGCGACGAGCCGCCGCTGCCCGTACCGCTGCCACCGCAGGCGGCGAGCGCTGCGCCCAGGGCGGTGACGCCCACTCCGCCGAGAAAGCGTCGTCGATTCAACTCGGTCATGGGGATCTCCAGTCGAGGAGTGGACAAAGGGGAAGATGGAGGCCCGGCAGTGGGGGTGCACGATGTGTGCATGAATATTCAGGTACCGTTGTCTAAGCTGCCGGGAACGTAGGCCCGACAGCTTCTGTGTGTCAAGGATGTTGCCGCACGTTTTCTACTGCAGCGAAAGACACGCAAAAGGTCACTCACGCCAAACCCTTGACGGCACACGGCCCACTGCCCCACTCTCGGCCGAGAGTCGATGCATTCAGTGAATTGTTATTCAGTCATGCGCCGAGCGCCCTTCCGGCGGAGCTCAGTGAGGTGTAGGCATGCCACCGCGCCCCGACCTGACCGGCGGCCAGTCCGTGGACCGACTCCGGCTCATCGTCCGGGTCGCGCGCATGTACCACGAGCGCGAGCTGCGCCAGTCGCAGATCGCCGAGGGCCTGAACCTCTCGCAGGCCGGCGTGTCCCGACTGCTGCGCGCGGCCACCGAGTTGGGGATCGTCCGCACCATCGTGGTCTCGCCCGACGGAATCCACAGCGAGCTGGAGGACGCCCTCGCCGAGCGTCACCGGCTCACGGATGTCGTGATCACGGATGGGGACGACCTGCCCGACCACCCGGCGCTGCTGCTGCGCGCCCTGGGCTCGGCCGCGGCCGGCTATCTGGCGACCGCGTTCCGGGCCGATGACCTCATCGGCGTGTCCACCTGGAGCGAGACCCTGCTGGCCGCAGTGGATGTGATGCAACCCGCGAAGCAGCCTGCCTGCGACAAGGTGGTCCAGCTGATGGGCGGCATGGGCGACCCGCAGGGGCAGGTGCGGGCGACCCGGCTGACGGCCAGGCTCGCCGAACTCGCCGGCGCCACACCGCTGTTCGTCCGCGCACCCGGCCTAGTCGGGGGCGCCCAGGCCCGGCTCGCACTGCTGCGCGACCCGTCGGTGCTCGAAGTCAGCCAGGCCTGGGCGCGGTTGACCACGGTCCTCGTCGGCATCGGCAGCGTGGAGCCCTCTCCCCTGCTGCGGCTGAGCGGCAACGCCGTCGCCGAGGAGGAGATGGAGCGGCTGCGCGACCTGGGCGCCGTCGGCGACATCTGTCAGCGCTTTTTCGACCAGGACGGAGTCCATGTCGACGCGGGCCTCGGCGAGCGCACCATCGGCATCCCCGTGGACCAGCTGCGCACCGTCCCGCGCCGGATCGCCGTGGCCGGGGGCGAGCGCAAGTACGCGGCTGTCCGGAGCGCGGTGCGCGGCCGGTGGATCACCGCACTCGTCACGGACATCGGCACGGCTCGACGCCTGCTGGACGACGACTGAGCGCGCGGCCTCGCCCGATACATCGTCGCCTTCGCCCTCGACAGCTGGCTGCGCGCCAAGGGCTACCCGCCCGATCTCAAACCGCCTGGGCCGCGCCGTGGGCGGCCTCCAGGACCGATCCCGACGACAGCATCGCCCCGCAACCTCGTGCTGTCCGGTCTCCAACAGCTCGGTATGGCTTGGGCGGAAGGCATTTCGGGCACGGTGATCGTTCGTGATATCTCACCCAGGCGGACCCCGGCATCCCAGACCTGCCGGAGCCTGGCGACTCGTTCGGCTTCGCGCTCGCCCTGGGCGACATGAATGGCGATGGTTACGCCGACCTGGTCGTCGGGGCAAGCGGCGAGGCGGCTGGCGACGTGCAGGGCGCCGGTTCGGTCACCGTGGTCTTCGGGGACCGGTCCGGTCTGTCGCGTAAGGCCATCGCGTTCCACGTCCCGGCCCCGACACCACGTGAGCATTTCGGTGGCCGGCTGACCAGCTCGACGGGCAGGTCACGCAGGACCCAGGCCAGGCGGGTGACGTCATAGCCGGCATCGCTGGCGATCACGATATGCGGGTCCCCGGCCTGCCACTGGCCGGCTGTGATGAGTCGCTCGACGACACCCCTCAACTGGGCGGCGGTGACCGCGGTGGCGTCGTCCACCGGTCCCAGCCGCACTGCTTCCTGGCGTGCACATCCCCCCGTGCAACCCAGGGCGCCTTCCAGACATCCGACAGCGACGGCACCGCCGACCTGACCCCAGTTGACTTTGTGTCCGGACAGGCGCTGCACGCCCCAGTCGAGGCCGCCTCCTGAGGGTCTGCGCAGGCGGTCGGGGAGGACAGGGCGTACTCGTAGAGGTTGGGGCCGCCTTCGTGACCGGATGGGGTCTTGGGGAGATGAAACGGCCGGTCTGCGGGTCGTAGTAGCGGTCGCGGCAGTAGAGCAATCCTGTTCCGTCGTCTTCGCGGCCGGTGAAGGTGCGGCGATTGGAGCTGGTGGCGCCTCTGGGCGTGGGCTGGCCTGCGGGGTCGTAGGGTGGCGAGTGGCGATGGTGCCGTCTGTCGGCCAGACCCCGCACGGTGCCCAGGGCGTCAGTGAGGTAGATCTGGGTTTTGCTCTTTCTTCTGGCTTCCGGAAGTGGTCAGACCCGTGCGGTTGCCGAGGGGATATTAGGTGAAGGCGGCGTACTGACTCTGCGTCACACCGCTCGGTACCTGCATCTACGGGAGCCCTCGTCAGCTCTGGACTGTCTCCCGAGACAAAGCCATCTCAAACCAGACGATTTTTCCGGTGGCAAGTCGGCTAGAGCCCCATCGCATGGAAAGCTTGTTGACCAGAAAGAGCCCTCGTCCCCCCTCATCGAAGGTACGTGAATGACGCAGCCGGGGAGGCTGTGACACATCGTCAGCAACCTCGCAGCGCAGCACGTCCGAGCGCAGCAGCCGCAGCGTGATCGGCCGTGACGTGTAGCGCACAGCGTTGGTCACAAGCTCGCTGACGAGCAGTTCGACCGAGTCGGCGAGGCTGTCCAGCTCCCAGCGGGTCAGTGCGCCGCGAGTGAGTTTCCGGGCCAGGCCAGGGGCCTTGGCCTCGGGGTCCAGATGCCAGAACGCGACGTCGCTGGGCGCGATTCCGTCGAAGCGGGCGGCGAGCAGCGCGATGTCGTCGTCCCGGTCGCCCGGGCCGAGCATGTCGAGCACCTCGTCGCACAGCGCCTCAAGGGGCGGCGGATGGTCGGCGCCGGTCAGCTGCGCGGTGGCGGCGAGCTTCTCGCGCAGCTGTTCTATACCGGTCCACACGTCACGCAGCCGCGACTCGACCAGACCGTCGGTGTAGAGCAGCAGGGTGGCGCCGGCGGGCGCGTCCAGCTCGACCGCCTCGAAATCCACCCCGCCCACACCAACCGGTGCACTCGGCGGTACGCGCAGGACCTCGGCCCGGCCGCCCAGGTGGAGCAGGACGGGCGGGGGATGGCCCGCGTTGGCGATGGTGATGCGGTGCGCGACCGGGTCGTACACCGCGTACAGGCAGGTCGCCATGCGGTCGGTACCGAGCCGCTGGGCCTGCTCGTCCAGGTGGTGCAGGACCTCCTGCGGCGGCAGGTCGAGCCCCGCGAGGGTCTGCGCGGTCGTCCGCAGCTGGCCCATGATGGCCGCCGAGGTCATGGAGTGGCCCATGACGTCACCGACGACGAGGGCGACCCGGCTGCCGGGCAGCGGAATCGCGTCGTACCAGTCCCCGCCGACCCTGGCCGTCTCCGCGGCAGGCAGATAGCGGAACGCCAGCCGCACACCGGTCGGCCGGGGCAGCGTCTCGGGCAGCATCGTGCGCTGCAGCTCGTCCGCGATGTGCTCCTGGCTTCGCGCCAGCAGGGCTCGGTCGATACCGAGCGCGCTGTGCGTGGCCATCTGAGCTGCGACCAGCACGTCTGCATCGTCGTAAGGAGCGCGCTGGTAGCGGATGAGGACGGCAAATCCGAATAGCTGCCACTTGCATTGGAGAGGAGCAATGATCGCGCTGAACTGTCCGGGAAGCGGTCCCGCAGCAATCTCCGCCAGCGCGGCCCGGGACAGGACGTCATTGATGGCGATGGGCCTGATGTTGGCAAGAATCTCGGCCAGCGCACCGTCGGACGTGAAGACAAGGTCTTCTTCGGGTGCCAGCAGTATCAGCGGAGCCAGGGCGGAGGACTCCGCTGGAACGTGGGTTCGATGGGCAAGGCGCAGATTGTGCGGGCGCAGCGTTTCGTAGTCCTGCAGCGGCGTGCTGAGGTAGACGAGGATTCCGTCGGCGAACTGTGGCACCGCGGCGTCCGCGAGGGCGGTGACCACTTCGTCGACGGTGGTTCCGGAAGCGATGTGCTCGGTGGCGGCGCCGGCAAGTCTCATACGGTCCAGCGACAGCGCTGCACCGTCGACACGTCCAACTGGTGCAGTGGATTCGCTGGTCACAGGGTTGTTCGTAGTTGTTGCGAAGTATTGTCCGTCAGCTTGCGTCCCAGCTGATTCCTTGCCCGCAGGAGGCACTGACGTCGTCGGTACAGTCTCGCCGGGGATGGTCCGGCTGCCTAAGCCCTCCCCCTGCGGCACGGTGACGTCCAGGCCGAGGTCCTCGGCGGCCTCCTGTACGGCGCTGTGCTCTCGGTCCAGTGCAAAACGCACCTTCTCCAAGGTCTCGTCGACGGCGTCAAAGGCGGCCTCGTCGGGCTCCCGCTGTGCAGTGGGGACAGGTAGCGGGCGGCTGTGGACGGTTTCTCCCCGCTCACCGGCGGCCGTCTTCGTTCTGAGTTCTCGCAGTTCAGCTTCCAACTGCTGGATGCGACGTGCCGCGTGATCGGCGACAGTCTGAGCCGTCTGCCGCTCGCTGTCGGCACGGGTCAACTGGGTGCGCAGCTCATGCTCTTGCGCCTCTGCCCGATGCCTCATCCGCTCAAGACTCGTGACTTCTTCCGGATCACCCGGCGTGGAATGGCTCAGAGCGTCGATACGCCGGGTGAGTTCCATGACTTTCGCCTGGGCCTGGCCCAGCATGCCGAAGAGAATCGTGGCGATCTGCAGGGCCTGCTGCCGTCCGTGCTCGCTGGCTTCGAACGCCTGACGGGCACGGTTGAGTTCTTCGTAGGCGGTGAGGGCCCGTTGCTGAGCGTGGAGAACCTCCCGCGCGGTCACCTGGGGTCCGCTGCCGTCCGTGGCGGTGGGCGCGTTCTCGGCGGCCTCCCACAATTGCCGCGGTTGCTCCAGGCGCTGTTGCACAGCCTCGTGGTCATCATCCGGGAAACAGATGTCGGCCACGGCTTCGACCAGGTCCCATATCAAGCCCTCGCCCGCCAGCTGACCGCGCAGCCTGCGCAGCGTAGGCACTTGGCCGTCGCCGAAATGGTCGGTCGTGAGCCGCAGATGCAGCTGTTTCACGGTCACCCCGGCCATGTCCAGCCATGACCGCAGCATGCCGACGACTTCGTTGGTCTCCGCGCACGAACCACGCGCCGGTGACCACGGACGCCCGGCCCGAGTCTGCTCCCCCACGGCTCGGCCCCCTGTACGAGTTGTTCCGGCACAAACGCCGACTTGTTCCTGCAACAACATCCAACCGCTCGCGCTCATCCGCGCGCCGGGAAACGGTGAGTTCGCTCTCGAACTCAACTACATCGGTTACAGGCGGTGTTACGCGTGTCTCCTCGCTCCATGATCGTGCTGGCTCTGCTCACCACAGTTTTGACGCTGTCTCTGGCCGCGGGCGCCGCCGCTGCCGCACTCGCGCGATGGGACGAAGCCACTGTCCCCACCGCCATCACCCGCGCTGCCATTGCTTTTGGCGGAACACTCTCGCTGGGCATCGCCCTCGTAGCCTTGTTTGTTTCCGCTTGGAGCTAAAGACCGTCGTCAGACAGCCCTGGAAGGCAACGGCGAGGCAGGCGTGGCCGTGTAGTGCCGCTGGGAGGCTGCAAAGCATCCGTTTCCTGTCAACTCGCCGATCTGATCAGCAAAGCCGCGAAGCCGCAGATAGTCTCCCGTGCGTGACGCAGATCAACTCACCCGCGAACCTTCCGCTCATCGCAGACTGCCCCACGTGCCGGAAGAAAGTACTCGCTACCGTTCACGGCGAGGTCGACGTGCCACCGGACGATGACCTTGAACGCGACGACGCCTACCGAGTCATACTGGTCGCTTGCACCACGTGCCGGACCGCCATGGTCCTGTGCAGCAACTACCTCTACGGGCCGGAAGACTGGGACACCCCCGAGAACGTCTGGCCCAACGGTGCCCCGGTCGTCGACGCTCCCTACAGGATCCAGCGCGCCTTCCAGGAAACCTACCGGTGCTTCCACCAGGCCAGCGCCTACTCGGCGACAGCAACGATGGCCCGCCGAACCCTGGAAATGATCTGTAACGACCAAGGGGCCGTCGGCCGCAATCTGGCAAGCAAGATCGGGTGGCTGCAGCAGAACGACAAAATCGAAGGCAGGCTCCTGGACTGGGCGACTGCACTGCGTTTCATTGGCAACGAAGGAGCTCACGGTCACGAGGTCAAGCGACAGGACGCCGAAGACGCCCTGTCCTTCACGGAAGCATTGCTGGAGTACATCTATGTGCTCACCGCTCAGTACGAACAGTTCTCAAAGCGTCGGAACAAGACAGCCGCCAAGAAATCCGTGCCTCAGCCGAAGGGTCCAGCACCACAGGCATAGCGTGCCTGCCAGCCACCGACGGAGCAATACTCAAGACCTATAACTAAGGGCTCGCAGAGAATCAACATGCGGGTTTGATCTTCTTCGGGCGGTGTGTTCCGTACCGGTCGAGGTGGACGGCCACATCAGTCGGGGTGCGGAATCTGGCAGTTGAGGGGTGGATCGCGTGATCGTGCTCGGCCAGTAGCGAGCGTGCTTCCTGGACGGCCCGTGTGAGAGTGCTTCCGGTGACGCCAAAGAGCTGGGCGAGCAGGTCGTGGGTGCCGATCTTGCGGAGGCAGAGCACGGTGGCGAGGATCCGGTCTGCGTCGGAGAGCTTGTCCTTGGCACCCGCACCTCGCCGCCGTCGGCGCTCGCCGCCCCGGCGCTCGTGGCGGATTTGCTCGCGTTGTTCCGCGAGCGCCGGGATCAACGCACTGACCAGCGCGTCGAGTTCGGCAGTGGTCATGCCGGTCAGCTCCGGGTCGCGGAGGGCTTGGGTGTCAACGCCGTCCGGGGACGCGGCCGGGTGGGCGGTGGTTGCTGCGGATTCCGTCTCATGGTGTGGGGCCGGGCGAGGACCAGCAGGACGGAGCGTGTAGTTCCAGTCGCCATGGAAGCGGTGCCGGCTCATTGCCAGTGCATCGATCTCGGCGTCGGTGACCTTCACACCGGTGTCGTAGGTGCCGGTGTCGAGTTCAGCTTCGACTTTCAGACCGGTGCGGGTCGTGGTCGCCGCGATGCTGTCCACGATGACTTCATGGCTGGTCAGCGGTCTGCCGCGCCAGTTCATGGAGATGTGGGAGAACAGTCGGTGCTCGATCTTGTTCCACTTCGAGGTCCCGGGCGGTAGGTGACAGACAGTGATCTCCAGACCAGTTCCGGAGGCGAGAGCGGCCAGTTCACTCTTCCAGGCCCGGGTGCGGTAGCCATTGGAGCCGCCCGCGTCCGCGGTGATCAGGAGACGGGTGGCGTGCGGGTAGTCGTAACGGCCGCGGGCCTGCCACCAGCGGCGGATCGAAGCGACAGCGAATTCGGCGGTGTCGTGGTCGGTGCCGACACTGACCCAGCCGGTGTTCGCCGCAAGGTCGTAGATGCCGTATGGGATCGCCTTGCCCGGTCCCTGTCGGTCCAGGAAGTCATGCGTTTTGACCAGCACTGGTTCGCCCGTCGGCCGCCACTCACGCCCGGCGTTCTTGTAGTCGCCGACCAACTCCTTCTTCTTGGTGTCCACGCTGATCACCGGGTCCCCGGCACCGATGTGTTCCTTGGCCCGGTCGTTGATATAGCGGAACTGGGCATCACGGTCAGGGTGCTGTGCGCCCTCGATGGTCTTCGCGTTGGCTTGCAGGCTGAAGCCCTCCTCCCGGAGCAAGTCCCCGACCGTGTCCGCGCTCACCTTGTGCCCCTGGCGGGTGAGTTCGGCGGCGAGCTTCCTCGTCGACCTGGTTGTCCAGCGCAGCGGCGATATCGGATCCCCGCGTATGTCCGGCTCGACCAGTGCGAGCAGAGCCGGCCGCAGCCCCGGGTCTACCTCGGCGGCCTTCTTGCGCCCGCCGCCAGGACGGCGAACCCGCCCCAGCGGTCCCTCGCCCGCCTCCAACTCGTCCACGCCCTTGCGAACAGTGGTCTCGCTGACCTGAGCCGCCTGCGCGACCAACCGGATACCGCCGTGTCCCAGGGCCCGGGCCTCGGCTCCCATCAGCAACCGACGCTGCCGCTCGTCCAGATGCGGGAACAACACCCCAAACTTGACGGCCAGTTGGTCACGAGTCGCGTCAGGGATGCCCATACCAGGTGAACGAGCCCGGATGCGGGAAGCAACAGCTTGATTCTCTGCGAGCCCTTAGGCTTGGTGTCAGCCACGGAATCGCCTTTGCTTCAGATCTCGTTGGTCAAGCCCCCGCAGGTGTTGCTAGCACCTGGCGGGGGCTGTTCGTTATCCGGGCACGCTAGACCCTTGTGACTGTCCGTGGCAAGCCGGTCGCGTCGAGTCAACTCGCGGGGAGGGTGGGTGGGTTGAGACCCGCCGCCCATTCCTCAGAAGCAGGGCTCGGAGATCGGCGCTTGAGCTTCGGGAGAAAAGATCGGGGCCGGTGTAAGGAAGTGCCGGGCGTATGACATGTACAGGGTGTGGAGAATATTCAGACCGGGATCGACCGTGAACGGACCGCACGGTTCACGGCCTTGTATGTCCGCGACCACCCGCGTGTGCGTGCTTTCGTGCACCGGCGGGTGGGGAACCGTGGTGCGGCGGAGGAGTTGACCTCCGACGTCTTCCGGATCGCGTGGGAGCGCGTGGCCGGGGGCGAGGAGGTGGGTACCGGCTGGCTGTTCGTCACCGCGCGGAATCTGCTCAGCAATCACCACCGCGCGGCGACCCGGCTGGCGGAGCTCCATCGGCGTATCACCGACGAGTTGGACCGCGCACCGGCGTCCGGAGAGGACTCCGCCGTGGTGGAGACCCTTGAGCGGCTTCCGGAGCGGCACCGGGACGTGCTGCTCATGCGCTACTGGGACGGGCTCAGCGCGGCTGAGGTCGGTGAGGTCCTCGGGTGCAGTGGGCCGGCGGTCTGGGTCCGGCTGCACCGGGCCCGTGAGGCGTTCCGCGGCCTCTACACCTCGCACTCATCCCTCTCACTCGAGGAGTCGGCATGATCAACGTGAAGTCCCTTGTCAAGCAGGTCAATCCGGTGCCGGACGAGACGACGACGGCGGCAGCTGACGGCATGTCGGCGCGCGCGTACGACGAGCTCGTCGGTCTTGTCGGGGCCGAGGCGGCGGAGCGGCAGGCAGGGCAAGGACGAGGTGCGCGGAGTCGGCGGCCGTCCCGGCGGGGGGTTCTCGTGGCCGCCGTTGCCTGCACGGCCGCCACGGTGGTCGCGGGGGTCGCCGTCCTCGCGCTGCAGGACCCGAAGCAACCGGGCGGTGGTGACGGCGGTGGTTCCGGGCTCGCGGACGAGCCGTACTTCGCGAAGACCGCCGAACTTGAGGCCGCGTCGGTCCTGATCGTCAGGGCGCGGCTCGGTGCCGGGCACGAGGAGACGGTCGACGGACTCACCGAGACCGTTGCCACGGCGGAGGTGGTGGCGACGGCCAAGGGCGGCTCCCCCGCGGGGAGCGAGATCGAGCTGGCCTACACCACGCCCGGATCAGGGCCCGAGACGGCGGAACTCGCCGCCGGAAAGGAGTACGTCCTGCTGCTCGACGAGCTGGACGGCGGACGGTTCACCCTGATCAACACCACCCAGGGCGCCTACGGGATCGAGGGCGGGCACGCGGTGGCCGGGGGCGACAACGACGTCACCCTGAGCCCCGGGGTGCTCAAGGCGCTGCGACTCACGTCCTGACGCAAGCATGTTCTGACGCGACGACGATTGCCGTGACCGGTCACGGCAACCGTCGTCCTGTACCTGTGTGCGCTGCGGGCTAGTTCGTCCGGCCCAGGGCGGCGGCCTTGGCGGCCAGTTGGTCGACCTTGCCGGCGTTGTCGAAGCCGTCGTCGGCCACGGGTGTGACCTTCTCATCGGCGGTGACGGTATAGAGGGCCTGCTCCGGGTTGAGCAGGTCGTACGGGTTGGTGGTGCCCTGGTCGGCGAGCATCAGTACGTACTCGGTCTTGTCCTTGGCCAGGGGTGTGGTCTCCTGCTCCGCGTACGTCACGCCGCCCAGCGTGCCGCCGAGCTGGGAGACCTCGACCGTGGCCCCCGGCTTCACGTTGCCGGAGAGGACTTCGGAGACCTTGACCGTGGAGACGGTGACGACCACCGGCTCGGCCTTGGCGGCTTCCGCTTCCGAGAGACCCGCCTGCGGGTTGGCGGCCGGGTCGTCGCTCGTGGACTTCTCGGGAAACAGCTCCTGCACGCGGGAGCTGGTCACGGTGCCCCGCACGATGACGTCCGACTCCTTCACGATCGAGTCGAGCGAGTCGTACGAGGGGTAATCGGCGTGGTACGTCACGACGTCCGAGGCCGCCTTGACACCGGTGTTGGCCTTGGCCTTGGAGCCGGATTCGGATGTGCCCCGGCTGTCCGAGGAGCAGCCGGTGAGGGCGATGGCGGCCAGCAGCGCCGAACCGCCGACGAGAACGCTCCTGATCGCGGTCATGAGTAGATCCTCCGCACTTCGGAGACGTCGTACGGCTGCGGCTTCTGCACCGTCGTCCGGTTGCGGTTGTGCTTCATGAGCGAAACCCTGCCGGTGTTCGGGTTGTCGTCGAGGCTGAGCGCGTGCCCAAGTTCGTGCGTGGTCGTGCTGCGGCACCATTCGGTCATGCGGGAACCGGAATCCCGTTCGAGCGTCCTCGCGTTGGCCTTGATTTTGAATACGCGGTTGATCGGGCGAAGGCCGGACGGATCGTAAAGTCCGTACCAGCTCTGTGAATACCGGCCCGCCGTGAATTCGGCCCTGGCGCTTGAGTTGCGACCGATGCTTGCTCCGGCGCCCGCGTTGTTCCAGTTGCTGCGTCCGGTGTCGAGGAATCCGATCCAGGTGTCATTGATGCCGACAGCCTTGACGTTGAAGCTCCGGCTCGGCATGCCGCCGTCGTAGTAGTCGGCGTGGGCGGCCGTCGTCCCGGTGACGGCAAGAGCCGTGGTCAGGGCCGTGGTCAGGGTGGTGCAGGCGACCCATCTCGCTGTGGTCCGTGCGTATTTGTGTGTCAAAGAGTTTCCCCGTACTTGTTTTCGCGGGCAGTGGTGAGTTGCCCGTGTGTGGTCGTGGATTCGCAGCCGGGGCATGGGTGATCAGTCCATGTCCCCCGGAAACGGAGACCGTTGGGAGAAGTGGCGTATGCGGATTCCGGTTCCGCATGAATGCAGGGCCGAGTCTTCCCCCGTGTCTCGGCAGGCCACGTATGCGTGATGTTATGAGCGGAACTGGCTGTGGTCAACGGTGTTTGTGAGGCAACTGACCTTTATGGTGCGAGAGTTGAAAGAAAACGACCCGGAGCCGAGGGTTTGACTGCGGGTCGTTCTTGTGAGCTGAGCCTGGGTGCGGGTTAGCCTCGATCTTTCTTGATGGGCCGTCGACGAATTTGGCGGCCCATTTCGTTGCCGATGGTCGAGACCGGGCAGGTCGAGGGCCCGGGTGTCGTCTCGGGTGGACGCCGGGTTCCACTGCTCCGGGCTGGATCCTCTTCTCATAGGGACAGGCGAGTCCGCCGGTCAGCCGGGGTTCGGCAGGAGTGCAAGCCGTTCGAGGGCGTCTGTGATCTCGCGGGTCCAGGGCCAGTGGTGGGCGAGGCGGAGGATGCAGCGCCGGCCGGTGGTGACGGGCTGACCGGCCGCGGAGAACAGGCGGAGCCGCAGGTGGCGCGGTTCCCAGAAGCGGGGCTTGCCGGTCAGGGCGGGCAAGGGCATCCAGGCCAGCAGGTCGAGAGCGATCTGGACGATCTCCAGCCAGACCCGAGTAGGACAGCCGGCGTCCGCGCTGGGCGAGCCAGGCTACGAAGTCATGGGTGCCGCCATCGGAGTCGCATCGGACCAGCGTCCGCCGCCCTCGCCGGTACTTCCCCGGTAGTTCCAGGTGGTCCTGGGCCGTATCCGGGCGCCCAGGACCGGACCGGGCCGCCCGCGCACCCGGCCTGACAAGGTCCGTGCCGACAAGGCGTACGGCTCCCGCGCGAACCGCGCCTACCTGCGCAAGCGCGGTATCCGCTGCACGATCCCGGAGAAGCGCGACCAGGTTGCGAACCGGCAGAAGCGCGGTTCCCACGGTGGTCGGCCACCGAAGTTCGACAAGGCCGACCACAAGGAGCGCCATGCGGTGGAGTGCGGATTCAATCGCCTCAAGCGCCACCGCGCGGTCGCCACGCGCTACGACAAACTCGCCGTTCGCTACGAGGCGACCGTGCTGGTCGCGGCCATCAACGAGTGGCTGTGACCAACACCTTCGAAACGCCCCCTTGGGCGCTGTTACCGGCCCGCGATCTTTAGAACGAGGCTGGTGGGAGAAGGGCAGGGGACGCGTCCAGCAGCTGGAATCGGTTGTCCCGCTGCTGGACGCGTCCGCTGGTGGGATGCGTGAAGTGGGTGCCCAGCAGCAGGTCATCGGTACCGGCCAGCTCGGTGAGCAGGTGGTGGCGGGTGGTTCGTGCCTCGGCGGGATCGACGTCGCCGACGCTACCCATGTCGGGGTACGCCAGTTGCACGGGATGATGCAGGCTGTCGCCGCTGATCAGCGCATTGCGGCCGGTGCCTGTCAGCTTGACCGACAGGTGGCCGGGCGTGTGGCCGCGTGTCGGTACCAGGCGGACGCCGTCGGCCACCTCAAGGCCTGAGGCGGGGATGTCGAGCAGGTCGTACAGGCCGTTGTCACGGATGGGTCGCAGGGAGTCGCGGTGCACCTGGGCGACTTCCTCGTCGCTTTCGGCGGCGGCGGTCCAGTAGTCCCATTCTCTGCGGTCGGTGAGGTAGCGGGCGTTCGGGAAGGTCGGTGTCCAGCGGCTGTCGACCAGGTGAGTGTTCCAGCCGACGTGGTCGACGTGCATGTGCGTGGTGATCACCAGGTCGACGGTGTCCGGGGCGAAACCCGCGGCGGTCAGCCAGCGCAGCAGCGGGGTCTGCAGATTGTTGGCGTCGGGTATCTGCCGGGGCTTGTCGTTGCCGATGCCGGTGTCGACCAGGATGCGCTTGCCGTTCACCTCGATCGCGAAGATGTGAACGTGCATCGCAAAGGCTGTGCCGTCGGTGAAGTCGGGCTGCAGCCAGGGGTGGTGCAAGTGTTCCGGTGTGGCATCGGGCAGCAGCCATTGACTGGTCGCCGGTGACATCTCGATTTCGTCGACTCGGCGCACAACGATGCCTCCGAGGTCCCAGCCCAGGAAGGCCGGGGATACACGGCTTGTGAACACTTTGAATCCATTCGTCTTGTTTGACCGCCGGTTCCGTGGGTCGACTCTAGGACTGTCGGTGACCTTTCGTAAGTACGTACCTTTTTGTAAGCTGGTGGCATGGCGGTGAGTGAGCAGTTCAAGGATGTTTTCGCCCAGCTTCCGGCAGGCTCTTTCGACAAGGACTGCCCGACCCGGCCGGTGATGGCCCAAGTGACCGGCAGGTGGGGTGCGTTGATCATCGCTGCGCTGGTTCCTGGACCGATGCGCTTCTCCGGCCTTCACCGGCACATCGGCGGCATCAGCCAGAAGATGCTGTCGCAGTACCTCAAGTCGGTGGTGCGGTACGGGCTGGTCGAACGCCTGGTGGAGCCGACCGTCCCGCCGCAGGTCACCTATAGCCTGACGCCACTCGGGCGGAGCCTGGCGCAGCAGCTGTGCGCGCTGCTGAGCTGGTTCAGCGCCAACACCCCGGCACTGGAGGCCGCCCAGCAACGCTACGACGCTGCCGAATCCCCGGCCCGGTAGCGTGTCACGGGACTGCTTGCCGGCGCGCCATCAGCCTCCTTGTCGGGCAGCAGCCGCTTACGCTGCTCGGACCGGCCGCACGCTGCCACCGCCCGATCCACCAACCCCGGCGGATACACCCAGGTCAACAGCCCCAGACCCGATAAGTCAGACACACTCGCAGCCACCCGCACCACCCTCGGGACCCACTCCCAACCAGCCTACGCCCAGGGCAAAAGCAACGGTATTTGCCTTAAGGGAGCGGCCGACGCGATAGGCAACTCGCGTTTTGTGATTGGCAGTTCTGTCCATGAGGTCCTCCGTCAGATGGTCCCGCCTTGGTGAGCGCGCATATACGGGCTCGTCCGGACCCGATGCACGGCACGTTGAGACAGGCCCGGGTTCCTTAGCTCCGATGGGAGTGCGAACGATGCGCGAGGCATACGTTCATGAGGGAGCCGCTGCCTGCCGTGACGGGAGTGGGCGCCCCGCAGATGTGGGAAGCGATCCGCACGCGCGGAGGGGTTTGCCCTCGCTGCTTCTGTGTCGGCTTCCGCTGCGGCGGTGATGTGCAGGCACTGCTGCCGGGCGGTGTCGGTGCGCATCGGTCCCTCACCCTCCGATGAGCGGAGGGTGAGTACCAGCGATGGTTGGCCTACGGAGCTTCAGGTGATGCCTGCGACCTGTGCCCGCTTGGGATTACGGTTCGGCCCCCAGGGCAAGACCCTCTGTCACCGGGTGGCCGACTGGTGGCCCTGCGGTTTGTTGCTCCTCTCACAGCCGGTCATGGTGTCGTCGGGGCGGATGTCGATGGTGCACCTGTCCCAGCCGGAGCCGCCGCGGACGACATCGTTGGCCTTCCCGTCGCGTGCGTACAGCCTGTCGTTGCCGGCGTAGCCGTCCATCAGGTCGCGGCTTCGGTTGTCCTCGGCGGACGTCATCAGGTCCGCTCCGGCGCTGCCTCGCATGGTGTCCTTGCCGCTGCCGCCGACCAGGGTGTCGTTGCCCCAGTTCACGCTCCGGCTGTGGCCGTCGCCGCCTTCCAGGGTGTCGTCTCCCCGGCCGCCCTTGAGGTTGTCGTCTCCCGGGCCGCCCTTGAGCCTGTCGTTCCCCCGGAAGCCGCGCAGGCGGTCCTTGCCGGTCTTGCCTTCCAGGAGGTCAGCGCCCTCCTCGCCGGCGATGAGGTCGTCGCCCGGCCCGCCCACCAGGTGGTCGTTGCCGGTGTCACCGCAGATGATGTCGTTGCCCCCGCTGCCGTAGATCGTGTCACGGCCGCCGAGCCCGACGATGACATCCTTGCCTGTCGTACCGAACAAGATGTCGCGGCCCTGCCCACCCCACTTCGTCGCGTATTCGCCGTAGCAGCGCGGCGGGGCAGCCGCATCGGCGCCGGTCTGCGTGATTGTGGCAGCGATCAGGAGCAGCCCTCCGGTGACCACGATCAGGAGATTCCGCCGCTTGGACGTGGACGGGACGGTGCGGCTTCGGTCAGCGGCCGAGGCTGCCAGTGCAGGTGCGATGGCGCGGCGCGGCGCCAGGTGGCTGTGCTTCATGCTGTCTCTCCCATGGGCTTGTGGGCACGGCGTGTGCTGGGCCGCGCCTACGGTTGGGTGGTACAGCAGCCACGATGCTGTCCCGGTGTCCTGGTCCGCATGGGGCATGGTGTCCTGGACAGTCGGGCTCTTTGACGGGGTGTCGGAGCCGGTTCAGTCGGAGTGGAGGGTCAGGCCGGCGTCACGGGCTTGCTGCCCGGCCTGTGTGCGGTCGCGGGCGGGGAGCTTGGCCAGGACGGCCGAGACGTGATTGCGTGCCGTCTTCCCGCTGATCCCCAGCCGCTGCGCAATGACCTGGTTGGAGCAGTCCGTGGCCAACAGGGCGAGCACCTGGTGCTCTCGGTCGGTCAGCTGGGGGAACAGATGGAGCCGCAGGTGGTCTGAGGAGAGACGGGCCCGGATCCGGTCGCTGAGCCGGGGGTCGAAGAACATCGCACCGCGGGCGACGGTGCGCACGGCCTCCAGGATCGTGGCCGGCTCGGCATGCTTGGACAGGTAGCCCAAAGCACCCGCATCCATCGCGGCCGTCAGGCGCTGGTCGTCGTCATAGGCCGTGAGGATCAGCACCTGGACCGGGGGCTCCAGGCGGTGCAACAGGCGGGCGGTCTCGATGCCGTTCTGGTCGGGCATCTCGATGTCCAGGACAGCCACATCGGGACGGTGTTCCACGACGAGCTGCGCGGCCTGCCGCCCTGTGCTGGCGGTCGCCACGACCCTCATGTCCTCGGTGGCTGCAAGCCGGGCGGCGAGCCCTTCGAGGAAGACAGGATGGTCCTCAGCGATCAGGACGGTGATCGGGCGTGTGCTCATGGCGCCTGCTGGGCAGAGTGGCCGGACGGTGGACAGGGCAGGACAGCGTGCACGGCGGTCCCCCCGCCATGCCGGATACGCACGGTGCACCGGCCGCCCAGTTCCTCGGCACGTTCGCGCATCGACCGCAGCCCGAAGCCGGGACCACGGTCATCGATGACGACCGGCAATCCGACGCCGTCATCGACCACCTCAAGCTGCAGCAGAAGCGCTTCCCCATCGAAGGTCGACAGCCTGAGCGGACCGGACGGCGCGGCGAAGCCGATGCGGACCAGGCAGTGGGAGGCGTGCGCATGGCGGATGCAGTTGGCCATTGCCTCCACCGCGATGTGGTAGGCGGCGACTTCGACGGCGGCCGGCAACCCGGTGGTCCCGGCAGGGCCGACCACCTCCCAGTGCGGAGTGCCGGCCGTATCCGCCGCCAGGTCGTGCATCCTGAGCCGGATCGCCTCCATGAGACCGAGGGAGTCCAGCGCCGGGGGGCGCAAGCCTTCCACCAGAAGGCGCAGATCATGGGCGGTGGTGCGCATGCCTGCCGCGCTCTCGAGCAGCAGGCGGTGAGCGCTGTCGAAACGATCCGGGTCGACCCGCGGCAGGACCGGCATGTCCTCGCCATCAGCAGGCGTCGGCGAGGAGGTGATGTGACTGCGCCAGCTGTCGAGCAGGGCGAGGGCTGCCTCGGTCTTGAGTGACAGTCCGGAGAGGGTGGGGCTGAGCCCGTCATGAAGATCCCGGCGCAGCCTCCGACGTTCGTCCTCACGGGTGGCGACGGCGGCGGTGCGTGAGCGCAGCACCTCTTCATGGAGGGCCACCGCCTGCATGGCGGGGCCGAGCTGCGCGGCCACCTCCCCCAAGAGGGCCAGATCGGACGCGGACAACGGCTCGTCGACCTCGCGGGCGGAGACGGTCAGGCGGCCGACGGCCCGGCCGTGGTGGTACATCAATTGGCTGTAGCGGGCACCGACCGGGGCCCCCGAGTGCTCGGCCGTGCGAAAGCCGCCGGGCGCGGTCGGATCCGTGAACTCGACGGCTGCGTAGGGCAGTCGCAGAGCCTGGGTGACGGCTACCACCACATGCGGCAGCGCCTGTTGGGGAGAGGGAATCTGCGCCAGGGCCCGCCCCAGCGCCCGCAGTGTCTCGGCGGGCTGCTCCCGTCCGCCGAACAAACGCTGGGCGGCACGGCGGCGGATCGCCTCGCGCACCGGCAGGGCAATCACCGCAACCGACACTGCCGCGGCAGCCGCCACCGTGGTGTCGGACGCCGCCGTGGTCGCCGCCGCTACGGTGACCGACAGGTAGCAGCCGAACAGCACGGCCGCCAAAGCGGTGTAGCCCAGGGCTCGGCTGATGACCCGCTCGATGGCGTACAGGTGGTAGCGCAGTATCGCGACGGTGATGCCGACCAGGATGGGCAGGCCGGCCAGGCCCACCCACCGGATGGTCGTGGGCCGGTAACCGACGACGATGTCGGGCACGAGCCAGAGCGCGAACAGGCCGAGTCCGGACAGCAGCCCGCCACCGAGCACCCAGCGCAGGGGACGACGGTGTCGGGGCACGGCCCGGCGGTACACCTGGAGCGAGAAAAGCCCGGCAGCGATCCAGCAGGCCACGGTGACGGTTTCCTGACCCGCGTGGATCCACCCGATCGCCGGCATCCCCGAAGGGCCCAGGACCAGTACGCCCCCGGTCCATCCTGCGAGCAGCAGCAACGGCCCGCCATAGGCGGCAGCGCTCAGCCACCGATAACTGCCCGGCCGGTGGGCTCGCAACGGGACCAGAGCAAGCGCCACCATGGCTCCCCAGGCGAGTGACCCGCCGCCCAGAGTGGCAATGTGATACAGCCAGAACAACGCACTGCCCGTCGCCGCATCCAGCGCTGTCATCCCGACCGCCGGTCCAGCGGCCAGCCAGGCGAACATGCCGGCGAAACCGAGCAGCAAAGGGGTGCCCGTGGGGGCAGCCGGGCGGCGGGCACGCAACCACAGGGCCAGCACACCGAGGATGCTCAGGTAGAGCAACGGGCCGGAAAAGGTGACCAGCTGCCTGCCCAAGGGCGGTCGGGCTAAGGCCACTTCCACCTCCATCGGCGCCCCGTCCCGTAACAGCTCATAGCGCAGCACAGCACCGGAACGCAAGGTCTGATCCGGTACCGAGCCCACGCCCTCGGCCAGGGAATATCCCTCGATCGCGATGACTACATCATCGTTCCTGACCTGCTTCGCATGGGAAAACCACTGCCCCACCACGAGCCTCGCAGGCAGCCAATCAGCACGCGAATAACGCACATCGGTACCGTCACAGGGCGTATCCAAACGGAGTGCAAAACCCCAACAGCCCAAGGCGACAAGGGCTCCTGCCAGCACCGTGGCGAATGGAACCCGGACAGGCAGTGCCGAATCCCTCAGCGCCCGCATCCTTCACATCATGAGGCACCCCACCTGCCGCGGCAACAGCCGTACAGCCGCGGCAAAAGGACGCGACAGCAGTATCACGGACGCGAACAGCACCCTGGCCCGCCCGCCCCACGGCGGGCGTGACTACGCTGAAGAGCCGTGCGGGATCAGCATCTCTCGCAGGTCCTGACACGAGGGCAGCGGGGCCCCGCTGGGCTCCCACGAGCGGGGCTCCGCGGGAGCGGTGGGACTGTTGTCGGCAGAAGGTTCCGGACCTGACTAATTGTCAGATGTCGGGTCGCTGCGGCGCGTTGAGCCTTGCATTAAACGATGGGTGCAGCTCGTCTTGAGGGAGGGGCGCGATCAAGCGATGGCATGAGTGCGTCAGGGTTCCCTGACTGCTGCGGCCGCCGCAGCCCGCAGTTCGGCTGTGTTCACCCCGGGGTCCTCGAGCAGGGCAGTGGTGTGTTCGTTGTGGTCGAGGATCAGTGCGAGCAGGCGGGCAGAGGCGAAAGGGCTTCTTGGTGAGGCTTTGCGAGAGGTGGAGGATCTACTCCACCGCGGGTGCCCAGGGCAGATCCCGAGCGTGGCCGAGCCTTCCTGGCGTGCCGGGTGGCAGCCAGCCGGGCGGCTCAGCAGGCGTCACTCTGGGGGTGGTTCAGAGGGTGTCGGCGATGAAGTCGGTGGCGGCTGGCATATTGTCGGCGCTGACGTGCTCGATGCCGCCTTCGTGTTCGGCGAACCGCTTGAGTTCTTCGGGCTGTTGACAGCGGTCTCGTACTGGTTGACGGCGTAGGTGCGACAGTACCGCGCGCACCCCGATCGGATAGGTCACGAACCACCACCGTCCTGACGAAGCGTCAGCCCAAAGGCTTGAGACGGACACGCTGGCCAGGAAAGTGAAGGAGCGCAACCGGGATACTAGGCTCTCGAAGCCGACATCCGGGCCTGGATAAGGGCTGGAACGAAGACCCCAAACCGTTCATCTGCAATAGCAGGCCGGATCGCATTTTTGTGCCGCCTCCAGATTCATCATTCATCACAGCAAAGGCCATAAATGTCGCGAATAGCTGCCAAACTTCGTTCGCGTATGCCTGAAGCGTCGTCGACAGGTCTCCTCGGGTGGTCCGGCAGCACCTTTGCCATCGCAGCCGTCATTGCCGTCGCCGTGATCGCCGTACGGCTCTCGATGGTGCACCAGCAGTCCCCCGACTACACCAGGTTCCTGAAGCCCTGGTACCAGCACATCTCCGCGAACGGTGGCTTCCACGCCCTCAAGGACCCCGGCTTCTCCGACTACAACGTCCCCTACCTCTACTTCCTGGCGTTGTTGACGCACTTGCCGATCTCGCCGCTCGCCGGGATCAAGGCGATCTCAGTCGGATTCGACCTGCTCCTGGCGATTTTTGCGTTCCGGATCACGGCCCTGCGCCATCCTGGCCGGCCGGGTCTGGCCCTCGCCGCCGGGGGCATCGTCCCGCTCCTGCCGACGGTGACGGCCAACAGCGGCTGGTGGGGCCAGGCTGACTCGATATTCACCGCTTTCATCCTCGGAGGGATCTACTTCGTACTGCGCCACCGTCCGTGGTGGGCCTGCACCTTCTTCGGGCTAGCGCTCGCGTTCAAACTGCAGACCGTCTTCATCTTCCCGTTCCTGTTCGTGCTGCTCCTCACCCGGCGGTTGCCCTCGAAGGCCCTCTTGGCCATTCCCGCCGTCTACCTGGCCCTAGACGTGCCCGCACTTCTGCTCGGCGCCGACCCGGTGCAGCTCCTGACCATCTACGCGCGACAGACCGGCACCTACCAGTTCCTCACCATGAACGCGCCGTCCGTGTACCAGTTCGTCACATCGGGCGACCACGCCGACGCCATCCGCTCGGCGGGCATCCTTGGCACCGGGTTCGTTGTGCTCGCGCTGACGGCACTGGTCGTGTTCTCGCGCGTCGGCCGTGCGTCCATGCGGCTCGGTGGACGCGACAGTGAGATCACTTCGACGCGCATCCTCCTGATGGCCACCGTCTCAGCCGTTCTCGTGCCGTTCCTGCTGCCGTCGATGCACGAACGCTACTTCTATGTGGCGGATGTGCTGAGCGTGCTCTCGGCGTTCTACCTGCCCAAGCAGCTCTGGCTGCTACCCGTCGTGGTGCAGATCTCATCGTTCGGCTCGTACCTGCAATACCTCAGATACCAGGAGCTCAACCGCATGCCCGACATGGCGCTCTGCGCCGGCCTCATGGCTGCGGCAGTCATCTGGCTGCTGGCCGTCACTGTCCTGGAGTTCCGCCGGGGGGACAACTCCCCGGGACCGGCCATCCCCGGACCCGTCGCCGAGCATGTCCAGCCCCGTACTCCGTTGGCATAGGCCAACGATCCATCACGCAAGCCGAGAGGGTGGCGGAAGCCAAGCTCGGCGGTATCCCGGTCCGCCACGGCAGATGGCTGCCGTCGCCAACATCTACCGTGCCGCATCGGCGGTCCGGCGGCACCTGGAGAACTGTGTGCTGCGTGGTGCGGACCTGACCTGGACGGCATTCGTCGTGCTGTGGGTGGTGTGGATCTGGGCGCACGGTGTCCAGCGGGCCGGACATCTTCGCCAGCGTCAGCTTCCCGTCCCGGTACCGGAACGCACTGGAGGTGTACTCCGCCGACCTGCGCGACTTCTTGCGGAACTTGAAACGCGGGCACCTGGCCCGCTTCGCAGGAATCCGATTCCTCCCCCGGCTTCACTCAAGGCGAGGATTTCCCTGGAGGTTTCCGATGAAGATCTCGCTCCGGCTACCCGGCTCACCCCAGATTGCTGGGAAATGTCAAACTGCCATGAGTCAAGCCGGGTGCGATTTCAGGATCTTCTGGGCACTCCTAGGCAGCAAGTTGTTGGGGGAAGCCCAGCACGTCAGCGTGGATTGTTCCGCTGGTGGCACCCAGTGGGGCGCCGGGACGGTGATTGCGTGAGGCAATGATCTCGGCGAGTACGGAGATCGCCGTCTCATGCACGGTGCGGCTGCCGATGTCGAGTCCGCACGGGGCATGAATGCGGCTCAGCTGCGCGGAGGAGAGACCGGCCTGCTGGAGGCGGTGGCGGCGGTCGGCTGCGGTCTTCCGGCTGCCGAGGGCACCGATGTAGCCGGCTGAGGTGGCGAGGGCTGCCGCGAGAGCTGGTTCGTCGAACTTGGGGTCGTGGGTGAACACCAGCACGGCGTCCCGTGGGCCGAGGTCCTGGCCCCGGAGCACGTCCTGCGGCCACCCGACGACGACCTTCGCGGCGCGGGAGAAGCGGGGCGAGCGGGCGAAGCGCTCGCGGGCGTCGCAGATCGTGACGTCGTAGCCGAGTTCCCGCGCCAGGGGTGCGAGTGCGGCGGAGAAGTCCACTGCACCGACGATGATCATCCGGGGCGTCGACGCGAAGCTCTGCAGGTGTACGCGCAGGTCCTGGCCCGCCGTTGTGCCGTCGGTGTCGAAGGTTCGTACGGCAGTGATGCCCTGGTCGAGCAGGCCGTCGAGTTCCCGAAGGACGTTCCGGTCCAGCTGGGTGATTTCGCCCAGTGTGCCCAGCGGCAGCCCATCGACCAGGGCGAGCTTCGCTCCGGCGTGCGGTCCGTCGAGGAGGGTGGCGACGGCTGCGTGGCGGTGGGCGAGGACCGCTTCCAGGACGGCGAGTTCGGTCTGTGCGTCAGCTCCGCGCACTTCGTGGAGGAAGATGTGGACCGTGCCGCCGCACATGAGGCCGACGTCCCCGAGGTCGTCTTCCGAGACCCCGTAGGTGACGAGCTTCGGCGGCCCTCCCGCGAGGATGAACTCGGCCTCTTCCACGAGGGCCGCTTCCACGCAGCCTCCGGTGAGGGAGCCCTCGATCGCGCCGCGTTCGTCGATCACCATGCGCGCTCCGGCCGGTATCGGGGCCGAGCCGTCGACGCCGACAAGGAGGGCACTCACCATGCGTCGCTTCTCTCGCAGCCGCGTGGCGGCGGCGGACAGGGTGGCGAGCGCAGTCTGGGACTCGGTGGACGAAGGGGTCGACATCACGCAGCCTCCTTGATCGGAACCGGGCCACTGCTTGCGTCGAGGGCCGACGGACCGGCGGATCCGCATAGCTTGTGGGTGTGAAGACGGCGGTCGGCAATGGCGCGGTGCACCACCGCTCCGACCGCTCCGCCGATCATGGGAGCGATCAGGTAGACCGCGAGATCGGCGGTCTGTCCCGACCACAGCGCAGGACCGAACTGGCGCGCGGGGTTGGAACTTCCGCCGCTCAGCGGGCCGAGGACGACGATGTTCGCGGCCACCAGGAGAGAGACGGCGTACGGGACCATCCCACGGCTGCGCCCGGAAGGCATGGAGAGGAGAAACCCGACGACCAGGACGATGACCGCGACGCCGCTGGCCTCGGCGAGCGCGACCTCGGACCAGTTCCAGGCGGGTGAGGGCAAGGCCACCCCATAGTTGACGGGCGGCAGTCCGCTCGTCCTTCCCCAGACGAGCCGTCCCAGGCCGGTGCCGACGATCGAGCCGGCAAGCTGGGCGATGACGTAGCCCGCCACGTCGCGGCCTGGGAAGGCCCGCATAAGCCACAGCGCCAGCGTGACCGCGGGGTTCATGTGTGCCCCCGAACGCCGCCCCCAAGGTGACAAGACCAGGGAGAACAGGACAATCGCCACAACCAGCGCCGCTACGGATAGTTCGCCGCGCGGTGAGCCCAATTCGGCGATCGCTGGGGCCACGTGCAGAGCCCAGACAGTGGTGATCACGGTGAATGTCAGCACGGTCGCGAGCGCGAACTCGATCACTGGGGTCGTGAGACTTTCAGGCAGATTCAGTCGGCGCCTCCTCTCCGCTGTCACTCCGTTTTCTGTATGCGTCGACAACGTTTCCCTCCTCGTCGGCGAGTCAACGGCAGCCAGCGGCGGAGGTGCGGTCCACCGCTGGAACCGGCGGCCGGCCCGGTGCCGGCTTTTGCTCATGACGTGCCGACGTTGGGCTCCCCGACGACCGGTCCGATCAGGTCCGCGCAGGCGCCACGGGCCTGCTGGACGCGGTCGTCGTCGAGCATGAACGCGAGGAACTGGTCGGCCAGCGGGTACTCCGCGAGCGGGCGCAGGCCGGTGGGGGCGGGCAGGTCGGCGCGGGGCGACCAGGTGCCCAGGGTGGCCTGCTGCTCGGCGGCCAGGAACCACGACATGTACAGCTTCGCGGTGCTGGGGTGCGGGCAGTTGTTGAAGATCGCCGCGGTCTGCGGCCAGACCGGCATGACGTCCTGCGGCACGTGGACCGCGGTGGGCCTGCCGGCCGCGATGTCCGCCATGGTCAGCGCCACGATGCTGTCCATGGAGACGTCGGCGTCGCCTGCGGCGATGCGGTCGGCCACGCCCAGGTGGCCGCGGATGAACTGGGCGCCGCTGTGGACGTAGTCGGCGACGAAGTCCCACCCGTAGCGCTCGGCGAGGGTCGCGTACAGGTACAGGGTGATGTCGTCGTCGTGGGGGTAGGTGGTGATGGCGCGTCCCCGGAAGAGCGGGTCGAGGAAGTCGGTGGCCACGGTGGGCATGAGGTCATCGGGCACCGTGTCGGTGTTGCGGGTGTAGGCAAGCGCGTGCACGATCAGCCCGTGGTAGGTGCCCTCGGTGTCCTTGAAGGCCGCCGGGATGTGCTCGGAGCCGTCGGGCTGGTAAGCGGTGAGGACCGAGCGCTGCTTCCAGTGGTAGAAGTCCTGGACGGTCTGGAAGATCGCAAGGTCGACTTCGAGGTTCTCGGCAGCGATCTGGGCGTCGATCTTCGGGGCCAGGATGTTGGAGAACGTCGCGGTGATGTCGACGGTGATACCGGGGAACGCCTTCTCGAACGCGGCAGCGGCGCCGGTGTACAGGGTGACGGGGCCGCCGCCGTAGAGCGACAGGGCGCCGCCCTCGCGCAACGCGGCCTGGTAGAGCTGCTCCCACTGGGGGTTGTCGGTGAGGGTGCTGTTCACGTGCTCGTCCTTCGGTTGCGTGACGGCGTCTGCCGTACGGGCTGTCCGGGCATCAGGCGGAGCGCGGCGGGGCGGTGCCTGGCGGGTGGGGGTGGGCGGTGGGAGCGGGGCCGCAGGGACATGCCGCACCCGGTCCTGCGTGGGCGGCACGGTGCGCCGCCCACGGGCTCTAGTTGTTGAGGGTTCCGTCGAAGGCGACGGACGCGTGTGAGCCGTCGCAGAAGGGCTTGTTTGCGGAGGCGCCGCAGCGGCATAGGTACACGTCGCCGTCCGGAACGTCCACTTCGCGTCCGTCGTGGTCGTGGATCGTGATCGGTCCGGAGCACTTGTAGGGGCCGTCCTGTGTGGGGACGATGTCGACGGCGGTGATGGGATTCTCCTGGGGTGCGGGGCGGGCTGACGGGTCGTGGGCGATCCGGGTGCGGATTCCGCCGGTCGGGGAGATCTTGGTGCTCGTGCTGACCGGAAGGCTGCGGATGCGCTCGCCGCGCAGGCTGGCGATCGCGTTCACGAGCGCGGGTGCCACGGTGGGCACCGCGACCTCGCCGATGCCGCCGGGCGCATCCCCGGACGGCACGAGATGGATGTCGATGTCCGGGGTGCCTGCCATCCGCATAATGGGGTAGCCGTCGAAGTTCTGCTGGACGACGTTGCCGTCCTTGAGCGTGATGCGGCCGGAGAGGGCGGCGCTGAGGCCGAACAGGGCTCCGCCCTCGAGCTGGGCACGGACCATGTCCGGGTTGACGACGGTGCCCGGATCGGCGACGAGGACGATCCTGTCGAGGTGGATCTGATCGCGTGCGTCGGTCGAGATCTCGACGACCAGGGCACTGTGTGTGCCGAATCCGGACGAGACGGCCACGCCGCGCGCCCGCCCCGCCGGCAGCGGGGTGAACCAGTCGGAGCGTTCGGCGGCCAGGTTGAGCACGGCGAGGGTGCGCGGGCTGGAGACGAGCAGGTCGCGGCGCAGCTCCAGGGGGTCGCGGTCCAGGCGTTCGGCGATCTCGTCCAGCACGGTCTCGATGGCCAGCACGTTCTGGACCATGCCGATGCTGCGCCAGGTCGCCACCGGGATCGCCGTGGGGAAGTGGATCATCTCCACGCGCTGGTCGCCGAAGGCGTAGGGGTGGTCGATGGCGCCGACCACCTGCAGGATGTCCACGCCGTTTTGGAACAGCGCCTTGCCCGTCACCGGGAGGGACTCAGCGACCGCCTGGGCGACCACCCGGTGGTCCCAGGCCGTGATCGCGCCGGTGGCGTCGAGGCCGGCCCGGACCCGGACGGCCGCCATGGGCCGGAACTGGCCGCTCTTGAATTCCTCGGTCCGTGACGACTGCACCTTGACCGGGTGCTTGAAGCCCAGCGCCTGCGTAATCTCCACGGCCTCCGAGACCGGGCTCGGGGCTGCTCCCAGCCGCAGTCCGAACCCACCGCCCGCCAGCGCGGTCTGCACTTCGATCCTGTCGTCCGGCAGACCGGTCACGTCGGCGGCCACCATGCGCGCCACGTCTCCGGACTGGGTACCGGCCCGCACTTCCAGGACGCCGTCCTCGCGCATCCGGCAGGCCGCGTTGTGGGGCTCCATCGGAGCGTGCGCGAGGTAGGGAACGTCTACGACGGACTCGACGACCGTATGGGCGGCGGCCAGCGCGGCCTCGACATCGCCCTCGCTCTTCGCGACGGCGGCGCCGGACCCCTCGCGGGCGAGCTGTAGATGCTCCTCGCGCAACTGGTCGGTGCCGCGTGTCTCCGCGCCGGTGTTGTCCCACTCGAGGACCAGAGCGGCGGCGCCCTTGACGGCGTCGAAGAAGGTCTCGGCCACCACGGCCACACCGTTGCTGATGGTCACCACGTCAACGACGCCGGGCATCTCGCGGGCAGCGTCGTCCTCGACCGAGGCGAGCGTCGCGCCGAACAGCGGCGGATGCACGACGAGCGCGGTCAGCACACCGGGCCACTCCACGTCGATGGTGTACGCGGCGGTGCCCCAGATCTTGCCCGGGCTGTCGACCCGCGGGCCGCCGTCCCGTCCCACCTGCCGATACTCATCCGCCTGCTTGGGCTGGGCGTCCAACGGCGCGGGCAGCAGCGCGGCCTCGGCCGCCAGCTCGCCCACCGTGGCCCGGTGACCGTCGGGATGGCTCAGGACACCTGCGCTGACCTCGATCTCCTCGGCCTGCACGGTCCACCGCAGGGCGGCGGCGTTCTTCAGCCGCTGCCGCAGAACCGCGGCGATCTGCCGGTAGCGCTGCCAGAACATGATCAGCGAAGTCGAACTACCGGTGCTCTGCAGGCCGCCCCCCAGGATGGGGTTGTCGTAGCGTCCGGACGTGTCCGTGACCGTGACGACGTGCACCGACGCCGGCTCAACGTCGAGTTCCTCGGCGAGGATCGTGGTCAGCGCGGTGTGGACGCCCTGGCCCATCTCCAGCTGCGACGACGCCACGTGCACCGTCCCGTCCGGGTCGATCGTCACGTATGCGCCGATGGGGTCGGTGACGTCGAAGACCGGCTCCCCTCCGGTGTCGCCTGTCGGCACCGGTGCGGGCCGTCGGCCGGCCTTCAGCGTGTCGGCTGCCTCGTGGATCGCCGCGCGGATACGCGGATATGTGCCGCACCGGCACAGGTTGCCGGTCATCGCCTTGTCGATGGCCAGGTCATCGGGCTCGGGATCGGCGCTCAGCAGTGCGGTGGCGGCACAGATCTGGCCCGGCTGGCAGTACCCGCACTGCACCACATTCTTGCGGTACCACGCGTCACGGACGGCGTCTGCCTCTGCACCCGCCGCTGCCTGCGCGGTGACCACCTTTCCCTGCACCCGGCCCGCCAGCTGCTGGCAGGCCTTCACCGCCTTGCCATCCACCAAAACCGTGCACGCCGCGCAGAACCCGCCCCCGCAGCCGAACTTCACACTGCGTACTCCGAGAACGTCACGCAGAACCCACAGCAGGGGCGTCTTGGCATGCCGGTCATCCACGTCGTGGAGTTCACCATTGACATCTAGCTTCATGAAGAAACGGCCCTCACGCCGTAGGCAGCGCGGAATTTACGCGCGCCTGATCCGTATTTCCCGGGTGCGGCCTCGCAGAAATATTCCGCAGCCAGCAAAAGGCTCCCAGCGGCGGTGGTGAGAAGCCACAGATTTCCGGCGTCACCCGACACAACTCGGTCGTGAGCCGGACCTTGTTCCTTCACCAAGTATGACGGCTGTCCGCTCAGTCCGCGATGGACAGAGTTCGCAGGCGTATGGACTTATCCATCGTACGATGGACAATTCTTGCGACCGTATGGACGCATCCTTCGCCATCCCGGCCCAGCGGTCCGTGAGCGTCGGCACCGCGAACGGCGAGCGAGCGCCAGCCACCCCAGTGTTCCGTGGATCTCGCGGTGCGAGGCGCCGGTGTCCGGAGGCATACCTCACCCTGGAGTGCAGGTCAGTGGCTTCTTCGGGGCGGTAGCATGTGTAACAGCGGCGGATCGCCGCGGGCAGGAGCCCTCGTCTTGAGTACTGAGCCAGATGTCCAGCTTCCGAGCAGGCGGCTCGGCCGTGAGCTCGTTGTCGAGCGCATGCCGATAACCGTTCCTGCACTTCATGTGACGCTGTACGAACGTGACACTTTCGTCGATGACCGGTGCCCTGTCTATGGGCCTCATCAGCATGAGTTCCATGAGCTGATCTGGACCAGGAGCGGAACCGGTCACCACCGTCGCGACAACGAACGTTCCGTCCTCGGGGAAAACACAGTGATGCTGGTCGGCCGCGGCCAGGTACATCATTTCGAGCGGGCGCAGGACTTGTCGGGGGCGATTGTCCGCTTCGGTGACGAGCTGCTGTACGACGAGGTGGCCGGACCTGGGCAAAGCCCCGGCCGGCTACTCACCGGCCGCCAGATACCGGTCATCCGGGTGCCATCGGATTCCACGGCGCGCGTCGACGCCCTGATCCACGCGCTGGACGCCGAGGCCAAGGGCCCCGTGGACGCCCGGAGTGTCGGGGTGCAGCGGCATCTGCTGCTGGCGCTGCTCGGGTGGGCTGAGCGCTGGTCGCAGGAGGGCGCGCCTCGGCAGACCGCAGAGGATGAATCCGACATCCGGCTGCACCGGCGTTTCGTCGATCTGCTCGAGCGTGGCTTCGCCGACCATCACGACGTCGGTCACTATGCGCAGGGGCTCGGGGTGTCGCCGGGAGTACTGTGGCGGGCGCTGTCGCGGGTGACGGACAACTCGACACGGGGGCTGATCACTGAGCGGGTGATGCTCGAGGCCGCTCGGCTGTTGCGCTTCACGGAGATGTCCGTCAGCGAGATCGCCTCCCGCGTCGGCTTCAACGACCGGCTGTACTTCTCCCGTGCGTTCAAGCGGCAGTACGGCGAGTCGCCGCTGGCCTACCGTGAACGGCTGCATGGCCGCGATGGCGCCGAACCGTATGCCGATCACTGAGCCGGCAAGCGGCACCGGGCATCCGACGGCGCTCTGAACAGAGCCCGCGACGGGCGGAGAGGCGCCCTCCAACGTGGCTGGGCTGCGTGGCCAGCGGGCCCTCGGCGGTCCGCTTGCCTATGTCGGCCGGTCCCCAGCGGGAACCAGGCTCGCACCTGTCCCGGATACGGCAATGGCCTCTTTCGTGGGCCGACCGCTGTGAGCCGGCCCATGAGGGAGCCCTGACCTGAGGCGCCGCGGTCTTCGGCCGCGGCCCCGGTTGGTCGTCACACGAGGGTGGCGTCGGTGCGCAGGTGCAGGAGCGCCGGGCCGTCAGTGGCAAACAGCGTGCGCATGGCGTCGTCGAGTTCGGTCGGCGTGCCGGCCGTGAGCCCGGTGGCGCCGCAGGACCGGGCGAAGTCGGCGAAGTCGGGATTGACCAGGGAGGTCTGCCAGACGGGCAGGTGCCCGGCGAGCTGCTCCTTGCTGATCTTGCCGAGGGAGCCGTTGTCGAGCAGGACGTGCTTGATGGGCATGTGGTGTTTGACGGCGGTGGTCAGTTCGGCGAGGTACTGGCCGAAGCCGCCGTCGCCGGTGACCGCGACTATGGGCCGGCTCGGATCGGCGGCCCAGGCGCCCATGGCGGCCGGGTAGCCGAAGCCGATGGAGCCGAGGTAGCCGGACATCAGCACGGGCTGGCCGGTGCTTTCGAAGTAGCGCCCGAAGGAGTACGCATGGTTGCCGACGTCCACGGTCATCACGGCGTCAGTGGGACAGTGCCGGGTCAGGGCGGCGAACACGGCGGCCGAGGACAGGCCCTGGCCTCGGTCGTCGGCGGCCCGGCGCTCCTTCTCCTTCCGCCAGATGGCCCAGCGGGCGGCGACATCGTCGCGCTGGTCCTCGGCTTTTACGTCGTGGCCCAGGCCCTCCAACAGCTCGGTGAGGGTGACCGCGGCATCGCCCAGCAGGCCGACATCGACACCGGTGAACCGTCCGATCACTGCGGGGGTGTCGTCGACCTGGATGATCGGCTTGTATGGAGCGATGCCGGTGTGGTTGGCGAACGAGGCACCGACCACCAGCAGCAGATCGGATTCGTTCATCAGCCACGAGGCCACCGGTGTGCCGGAGCGGCCCAGGACGCCCGCGCCGAGGGGGTGGGTGTCGGCAACGAGGCCCTTGGCACGGAAGGTGGTGAGCACCGGTGCACCGAGCCGTTCCCCGAGAGCGGTGACCTCGGCCTGGGCGCCGCGTGCGCCCTCACCGACGATCAGAACGGGCCGTCGTGCGGTGCGCAGGCGTTCCAGGGCCGCCGTCAGCTCGGCGGCAGGCGGCGTCACGGCCAGGTTCGCCTGCCGTCCGGCGGGTGAGCCGGCCTTCGCGTCCGAGGGCTGATCCTGGACCTCGTCGGGCAGCACCAGGTGGGCCACGCCGCGGCCGTCGAGGGCGTGCTTGACGGCCGTGCCGGCCAGTTCGGCGTGATCAGAGCCGGCGTGCACGGTGACCGTGGAGAGGGCCACGTCGCGGAAGACGGCGGACAGATCGACGTCCTGGAAGGCACCGCAGCCCAGCACCGTGGAGGGCACCTGCCCGGACACGGCGAGCACCGGGGCGCTGTCGAGGCGGGCGTCGTACAGTCCCGTAAGCATGTTCGTCGATCCCGGTCCGGCGATGCCGAGACAGACCGCGGGGCGGCCGGTGAGCTTGCCGTAGGCGCTGGCGGCAAAGGAGCCGGCGCCCTCGTGGCGGATGCCGATGTAGCGCAGCTCGCCGCGCTCCTCGGCCCGGCGCACGGCCTCGGCGAAGCCCAGGTTGGAGTGCCCGACCATGCCGAAGACGGTGTCCACGCCCCAGGCCACCAGCGTCTCGACGAGGACGTCGGAGACACTGCGTGGACGTTCGGACTCCGCGGGCAGCGCCACATAGGCGCCGTCCGCCCGTTCCTCGACCTCGTAGGAGGCGGGGGCGTCGCTGAAGCCCTCCGGCGGGCGGCCGTCGGTCGGGTTGTAGTCGTAGCCGTGCCAGGGGCAGCGCAGCCAGCCGTTCTCGATCGAACCCTCTCCAAGCGGGCCGCCCTGGTGGGGGCAGTGGTTGTCCAGCGCGCCGAGCTTCCCGGCGCAGCGGGACAACGCGAGAGCTCGGCCGTCGACCACGGCGGTGTGCACCCGCCCCTCGTCGGGGAGTTCGTCGAGTTTGTGCCAGCGTGTGGCGCCGTCGCTCTGGTGCTGCTTGTCGGTCATCGCTTCGCTCCCGCGTAGGTGACGCCGGCCAGCTCAGCGACGTCGTGCTTCCAGGTGGTCAAGTCGTGTGCGGTGAAGGCGCCGAGCCGGTCGTGGCCACAGGCCCGGGCCAGGACCTTCATCAGCTGGGTGGCCGACTCGAAGTAGCGGGTGAGCTGCGCCGCGGCCCGCTGCACGGGCAGCCGGGCCCGCAGGTGCGGCTGCTGCGTGGCGATGCCCATGGGGCAGTTATCGGTGTGGCAGGCGCGCATCCCCACGCAGCCGATGGCCTGCAGCGGCACGTTGGACAGCGCGAGCGCGTCGGCGCCCAGCGCGAGGGCCTTGGCCATGTCCTGCGGCCGGCGCAGTCCCCCGGTCGCGATCAACGTGACATGGCGGGCGCCGGAGGTGTCGAGATGGCGGCGGGCTCGGGCGAGCGCGGCCATCGTCGGCACGCCGATGTTGTCGCGCAGGATGGTGGGGGCCGCCCCGGTGCCGCCACCGCGGCCGTCGAGGATGACGTAGTCCACGCCCATCTCCAGGGCGGCGTCCAGGTCGGCCTCGACGTGCTGGGCCGACATCTTCACCCCGATGGGGATCCCGCCGGAGCGTTCCCGCAGATGGGTGACGAGGTCGGCGGCGTCGCGCAGGGTCGTCCAGTCCGGGAAGCGGGCCGGGGAGACGGCGGAGGTGCCCTCGGCAAGGCCGCGGACCTCGGCGATCCGGCCCGTCACCTTGTGGCCGGGCAGATGGCCGCCCGTGCCTGTCTTCGCGCCCTGGCCGAGCTTGAGGTGCACGGCCTGGACCTTCTCCAACACCGCCTCGTCCCAGCCGAAGCGCCCCGAGGCCAGCTCGTACAGGTACCGCGAATTGGCGGCCTGTTCCTCGGGCAGCATGCCGCCCTCACCGGAGCAGATCGCGGTGCCCGCGCCCTCCGCGCCCATCGACAGCGCCGTCTTCGCCTCGGCCGAGAGGGCGCCGAAGCTCATGTCGGAGACGAACAGCGGGATGTCCAGGCGCAGGGGCCGCGCGGCGGCCGGGCCGATAGTGACCGCGGTGTCGACGGGCTCGTCGTCGAGGAGGGGAAATCGGTGCAGCTGGGCTGTGAGGAATTGCAGGTCGTCCCAGTCCGGCAGGTCGGTGCGCGGCACGCCCATGGCGGCCACGTCGCCGTGCGCGCTGCTCAGGCCGCGCCGCGCCATGCGGTGGATCTCGGCGACGTACGGCTCGGCCGGGGTGTTCTGATGCGGATCGTTGTAGAGCCGGTCGTACGTCGACTCCGTCACCGGCGATGGGTTGGCGTCCTGGTAGGCCACCAGTTCGGCTTTGTCGATCACCACGTGCTCACCCTCGCGGCGGGCGGTGAAGCGATGGATGCGTTCGGCCGGGTTGTACGCCGAGACCCCGGTGTCCAGACGGAAGTCCCACCCGTGCAGACCGCAGACGATGTTGCCGCCCTCCACCCGGCCGTCCGCCAACAGCGCGCCCCGGTGCGGGCAGCGCCCTTCGAGTACCGCCACGTCCTGGCCATGGCGGACTACGACCAGGTCCACTCCGTCGGCCTGCGCGGCCGCCGGAACGTCGCCGACCAGCTCGTCCCAGCGGGCGAGGGGGATGAAGGGGCCACTCATGACAAGACTCCAAGGCAGGTGAACAAATGAGGGGTGACGGAGAACGGGCAGGTGACCGCCGGTTGGAACCGGATCAGCTGCCTGGGGCGGCCGTGCGGTGCGGTGCGCAGGGTCAGACGGTCTGGCCTGGGGCGGGGTGGGCGTGTCGGCAGACGCCGATCTGGTGGGCCCAGGCGTTCTTGACGCGGGGGTAGTGTGTGGCGGCTTCTACGAGGTTGACGAAGTCGATGACGTTCGCGTCGAACCGCTGTTGGAGGTAGCTGTCCGACAACAGGCCGCCGGTGGTCAACATGGTGTCGGCACGGGCCAGAGAGAACATGCCGGGATAGACGCGGGCGCCAAGGTGTTCGAGGGGAACGCGCAGGGCCCACAGTCCGCGGTTGCCGCCGACCATGGAGGGCGATGCCGACATGAGCAGTGTCTGGCGGTCGCTGAACGGCTGAGGCCGGAAGCGGGACACCCAGTCGAGAAGGTTCTTCAGCACGCCGGGAATCGAGGCGTTGTACTCGGGTGAGACGACGACGAGTGCGTCCGCGTCCTCCAGTCGCCGTTTGAAGTGTTCGGCGCCGAGCGGAATGCCGTTTCTGGCCTCGGCGTCGCCGTCGTAGTCGGGGACGGCGAAGTCCTTGACGGTGGCGAGATCGGCGACCGAGCCATCTGCCTCGATTGTTGCAGCCGCCAGTCGTGCCAGCTGGGTGTTGAGGGAATCGGCCCGCCCTGATGCGGACACGACCAGAAACCGCAGTGGCTCGCGTGTGGGTGTGTTCATCTCTGTCGTCTTTTCTGGCGTGTTCGGCGGGAGGGGACGATGGAGGAGGCGGGCCGACGTAGGCGCCGGGGTGTTCGAGGAGGGCCGCGCAGGACTCGCCGCCCGCGACACTCGCCGAGGCACGGGCGGCGGCGTATTCCGGCTGAGCGCATGAGCGCGCTCAGCTCCGGTAGGCGTGCTCAAGCATGAGGACGAGACCGCTGCTGAGAAGCAGGGTGGTCACTGCGAGGAGGAGCACTTTCGTGCGCTCGCGGGCGTGAGGAGTCATCGTGCTGCCTTCCTGAAGCGTTCATCCGGGGGTGAGCGATCGGCGATGTGCCCCGGCAGGGGCGGGCGGGTGTCAGCCGAACTGCACTGAGCGCTTGGACATGCCCAGCCAGTAGCCCTCGATGACGGCCTGCTGGGTGGGCAGTTCATCGAAGGCTGCGCCGAGAGTGACGGCGAGCGGGACGAAGTGCTCCTCGCGCGGGTGGGCATACAGGGCGGCCGGCGCCTTGTGCTTGAAGTCGAGGATCGCGTCCACGTCTCCCCCGGCCAGGGCTTGCTTGCCCCAGTCGTCGAACTCGGCCATGAACGGCAGCACGTGGTTGGCGGTGTTCAGGGCGCGCAGGTTGTGGGTGAAGTGACCGCTGCCGACGATGAGGACTCCTTCGTCGCGCAGCGGGGCGAGCCGGCGCCCGATGTCCATCAGCTGCTTCGGCTCGAGGGTGGGCATGGACATCTGCAGGACGGGGACGTCGGCCGCCGGGTACATCTGTGTGAGCGGGACGTAGGCGCCGTGGTCCAGGCCCCGGTCGGGCAGGTCATGGACTGGCATGCCCGGGCCGCGCAGGAGCTTGCGCACCTTGTCGGCCAGATCGGGGGCGCCGGGGCTCGGGTACTGAACGCGGTAGAAGTGCTCGGGAAAGCCGTAGAAGTCGTAGGTCAGCGGCACCGTGGTGGTCGCTCCCAGGGCGAGCGGTGCCTCCTCCCAGTGTGCGGAGATCATCAGGATCGCGGTGGGGTGCGACAGGGCGGCCCCCCAGCGGGCCAGTTCGCCGGGCCAGATCGGGTCGTCCGGGAGACTGGGCCCGCCGTGACTCATGTAGATGGCGGGCATCCGTACAGGTGTTGCGGCGTTCATCGCTCTCCTTGGTGGGGCAGGCCTGATCGGGGTGGATCTCTTCGAGGCGGGGCTGAAGGGTGGGACGGGAGTCCTCCGCGGAGCACTCAAGCGGCGGCAGCGGTGCCGGGCCACGACCGGCGCAACGTGACGCTTCAACCTGGGCGGGTATCCTCGGCGAATGACGGATGCGCAATCGGGCGAGCCCAGGCCGGAGCCGGACTGGCTGACCGACAATGAACTGGCTGCGTGGGAGCCGCTGGCCGCCATGCTGGTCAAGCTTCCGCCCGCGCTCGACGCGCAGGTCCAGCGCGACATCGGCGTGAACCATTTCGAGTACGGAGTCCTCGCCAACCTCGCCAAGGCCTCCGACCGCAGGCTCCGCCTGCGGGAACTGGCCGCCAGGGCGAGCGGGTCGCTGTCGCGTGTGTCCCATGCGGTGAAGCGGCTTGAGCAACGCGGCTGGGTGGTCCGCGAACCGACCCCGGACGACTCCCGCTACGCCGATGTCGTGCTCACGGACGCCGGATGGGCGGCTGGAGCGGCAGCCGCTCCAGGGCATGTGGCCACGGTGCGCAGACTCGTCATTGATCACCTCAGCGCCACACAGCTGCGCTATGTGCGCAGCATCTGCACCCGCGTCGTCAAGCAGCTCGACATCGACGAGGTGGAGCAGCGCCGACGCTAGCCGCGCGGTCACACCTTGCGGGTCGGCCGCCCGCCTGCCGGCGACCGCGGGCGCGCGGCAGGAAACACTGCTGCTCGCAGACCCGAGGCCGCCCCCGTCGCGGACGGTGGCTGCTGCCTGATCGGCTCGCACTGTGCGCAGAGCGGGCAGCGGCCCGATGCTGTGTGCTGGGCCAGCCGAGAGGGCTGCACGAATGCCGCCACTCTCACCCAACGCGTCCACACGCGTCGTCACACCCCGGCTTCGGTCCGCCGGTGGCAGGCGGGGCGCGACCGGGCAGCCACCGGCACTTATGCCCGCACAGGACCTGTCCATAGAAACCTTGCTTTCGACGCCAGCGCGGATCTCGCGTCCGAATAAGCGCGTCGTCTATTGGGGAAGAATTGTGCCGCACGGGCCGGTTGAACACGGGCCACACGAGGGGAAACGGCACGGCATCGTGACCGTATTCCCATTCCAGAATTCCCGCTTTTGATGCATTCCGGCGGGCGGAAATTCACCCGGTCGAGAAGCCGTGACTCAGTATTTGATTCATGACGCACAGGCTTCCAAAATTGGACAAATCCCGCCCGATGCACGCTGGAACAGTACCTCGATCAGGATGAACGTTCAAGCAGGCAACATGAACCTTCAATGTGATGTGCACCATATTCACTGATCACAGGGTCACTGAGTTGACATGACGTGATCAGTTGATCATTCGCAGCTGATCGCGTGACGTGGACGGGCGCATGACGCCACCGAGGCGTTCGGGTCAGTCGCACAGCGAACCTCGATCCCTCCATGAGTCACGCGGAACGAACCTCGTCAGACGCAATTGACCAGGTCAGCAAAAGCGGATTCCTGAGGGAATTTTGATCGCAGGCTCGGAGCCGGTTACGGTGATCCCGCAGTCGTCCGGGTGCCACATTTCAGTGAACCCAGGAATTCATTTCACGGAAAACAGAGGTTCTCGTGATAGACCGTCGTTTCGTCATCCAGCGAAGTGGCGTCACAGCAGGCGTGGTCGCGCTCGCCGCGGCAGGACTGGGCTCGCCGGCCCCCGCCGCAGCCGCCCCTACGACGCCCGCCACCGGCTTCCTCCCGCTCCCGGAGCACGCGAAGCCGCTGCCTATGCCGCCCGAGGGGTACCGACTCGAGCGCGTCGGCAAGAACGGCTACGTCGTCAGCGCTGGCATCGCCCAGGGCTACTTCTTCGTCACGCGCACCGGCGTCGTCATGCTCGACGCGGTCGCCAAGTTCCTACCCCTGGCGTCAAGCGGGTCACAGACAAGCCGGTGACCCACGTGATCCTCACACACGACCACGACGACCACATCGCCGGCGCCGTCAAGTTCCCCGACGCCACGTTCGTCTCCCACAAGATGACCGCCGAGGTCCTGCGGATCTACACCGATCCCGAGCGCCCCGTGCCGGACATCACCTTCTCCGGTAAGCACCACAGCCTCACCGTGGGCGGCGAGCGCTTCGAGCTGATCTACCCGGGCCCGAACCACGAGCACGGCAACATCATCGTCTACCTGCCCAAGCAGAAGATCGTGATGATGGCGGATGTCGTCGCGCCGGGCTGGGCGCCGTACATGCACTACGGCAACGCCGACCACATCCCCGGGCATCCTCGAGGCGATGGACGCCATCCTCGAACTCGACTTCGAGGTCTTCCTGGGCGGCCACACCTACCACACTGGCAACCGGTACGACGTCGAGGCCTGCCGCTCCTTCTTCGTGGACCAGTGGAACTGGACGGTGCAGGCGATGAAGGACATTCCCATGGACCTGAGAGTCGTCGAGGAGGGCAACATCTGGGCGGCGCAGGCTGTCTGGTTCAACCGCATCGCCGACCACGTGACGCCCCGTCTGATCGAGAAGTACGGCACGGAGCTCGCCGCAGTAGACGCGTTCACGCACGACAACATCAAGGCCATCATCGTGTCGGCGTTCACCGACGATCCCAAGATCCCGGCGGACGCCCTCCGGTAGGCCGTGCACCCACGTGACATCGGGGCGCCTGTCCGCAAGGAGGATGCGAGGCCGGCACCGCTGCGGCAACAGGGCCTCCAGATAGGCTGACGACGTGATCGAGACTCCCCGGGACGCAGCCGAGCTCTACGGAACAGGCACTCCCACGCGAGAGGCTTTCGAGAGGCTGGCCAACCGCTGGACCATGCTCATCACCTACACCCTGGAGGCCGGGCCCGCCCGCTTCAACGACCTCAAGAAGCAGCTCGGGGTGAGCGGCGAGATGCTCTCCCGCGTCCTGCGCGACCTCGAACGCGACGGCCTGGTGGAACGGCGGGTCTTTGCCGAGGTACCGGTACGCGTCGAGTATGCCATCACCCCTCTGGGCACCACCATGTGCTCCGCCGTGCACGCGGTGCGGGAATGGGCGGAGCAAACCGCAGACGCGATCAGCACGGCACGCGCGACCTACGACGAGCGGTCACAGGCGAAGCCGTCGCACTGACGACGCCGCGTGCCACAGATCGGTGGACCGCCCCTTCCGCATGGTCAGAACGTGTGAGTGATGCCCACATCTGCACCGTCCACCGCCGGTCCAGGGATCCTCACTCAGCATCCGTACGACACATCGGACGGCGTATGCAACCGAACCGGCAAACCGACATATTTTCCGCACAATACAAGGCGTGACATGACAAGCGTGCCCTCAACTCCGGGCAACCTACCGGCATCCTTCACCACTTTCGTGGGCAGGCGGCGCGAAGCCGCCGAAGCCCGTCGTCTTCTCGGCACCGGGCGGCTGGTGACACTCACCGGAGCCGGCGGGATAGGAAAGACGCGGCTGGCACTGGAAGTGGCCACCGCGTCCAGAAAGGCCTTCCCGGACGGCGTGTGGCTCGTGGACCTCTCTCCGGTGAACGATCCCGCAGAGGTGCCGGGCGCTACCGCGGCCGTGCTGAGAGTGCCGGATCGGGGCGAGCGGACTGCCCTTCAGCAGCTTGCGGGGTATCTGACCCGGCACCAGGCACTGATCGTCCTGGACAACTGCGAACACCTGATCGATGCCTGCGCCGGGCTGGCGCAGACTCTGCTGTCAGCCGCTCCCGACCTGCGCATCCTGGCGACGAGCCGCGAAACCCTGGGCATCACCGGCGAGCGCCTTTACGCCGTGCCACCCCTGACACCGGACGAGGCCGTCGAGCTGCTGCGGGACCGGGCCACCGCCATCCAACCGGAGTTCCAGGTCACCGACACCAACCGCGCCCAGATCTCCCGGCTCTGCGAAGAACTGGAGGGGCTGCCGCTGGCCATCGAACTGACCGCGGCCCGGTTGCGCGCCTTGACCGTCGAGCAGACGACAGCCCGCCTGACAGACCGGTTCGCGCTGCTGATCGGCGGCAGTAGGACCACACCACTGCGGCAGCGCAGTCTGCGAGGCGTGATCGACTGGAGCTACGAGCTGTGCACACCGCCAGAACAGCTACTCTGGCGGCGCCTTTCGGTCTTCGCCGGCGGCTTCGCGCTGGACGCGGCCGAGAAGGTCTGCGCAGGAGACGGCATTGCGGCTGATGAGGTGCTGGCTCTTCTCGAGCGGCTGGTCGCCCAATCCATCGTGCTGACCGCCCAGGTTGAAGGGCTACCCCGTTACCGGTTCCTGGAGACCATCCGTGAGTACGGCAGAGCACGCCTGAGCGAGTCCGGCGAGGAGCAGATCCTGCTGCGCCGACACCGCTCCTTCTATCTGGATCTGGCCGAGCGCCTCGCCGATGCCTGGTTCGGCCCTGGCCAGGAAGAGTCATTGGCCCGGCTGCGTATCGAACACGCCAACCTCCGGGTGGCGCTGACGGGCGAGGGCCAGAAAGTGGCCACGGTGAGTTGGGCAGGCTCAGACCGAACTGAAGCGCAAAACACAGGCCCCGAGCCGAGCGGGCGGTGCATCGCCTCCAGCCAGGATGACGCGCAGGCGGCGCTGCGCATGGTAGCCGCGCTGCGCTTCCACTGGTGTGCCGACGGATTCCTTGGTGAAGGGCGTCGCCACTTCGACGGGATCCTCGCTGCCGCGCCCGAGCCCACCCCGGCCAGGGCCAGGGCCCTGTGGGCAGCATCCTGGGTGGCACTATTGCAGAGCGACTTCGCAGCAGCGGCCCGCTGGCTCGATGAGGCCGCAGAGCTGGGCGAACAGCTGGACGACCCGGTGGTGCACGCGTATGTCGAGGGTTTCCGAGGCGCATCAGCAGCCTTTCAGGGCGAGTACGAGCAAGCTGCCCTCTGCTACGCGGGGGCGGTGGCCGCCCATGAGGCGGCCGACGACCAGCCAGCCACCGTGTTCTGGCTGTTCCAGCTGGCCAAGATCCAGTCTCAACTCGGCGACCCCCGCGCGGCGCAGACAGGCCAGCGGGCACTGGCCCTCGCCGAAGCCCGAGGGGAACGGCTAACGCGGTCCTACGCGCTGTGGGCGCTGGGTTACGAAGCCTGGGTACGCGGCGAAAAGGAGATGAGTTTGGCATGGGCACAGACCGGGCTGGTGATCCAGCGGGGCTTCAACGACCACATCGGGGCCACCATGCTGCTGAGTCTTCTTGCCTGGAACACCGCCTCCGGCGGTGACCACACGCGTGCCGCACACCTACTGGGCGCGCTACGCGCCCTGTCCCGGGACCTCGGCGCCACCACCTCGGCCGCTCTGGGCGACCGGAACGCCTCCTGTGAACAAGCGGTCAGCACGGCCCTGGGCCCCACCGCCTACGAGAAAGCTCTCACCGAGGGTGGCCGGCATGACAGCCCGGGCAGAGCCATCGCCTTCGCCTTGGACACAGGAAGCGGCCCCGCCGGGAGCGCCCCGGTCACCAACCCGAACCCCCTGACGCGCAGGGAGCAGCAGGTCGCCACGCTGGTGGCCCAGGGCATGACCAACCGCCAGATCGCCTCCACGCTCGGGCTGTCACCACGCACAGTCGACAGCCACATCGAGAACATCCGGGGCAAGCTCGGTTTCGCCTCCCGCGCTCAGGTCGCAGCCTGGTGGGCAGAGAAACAACCAGCACTCCGTAAAACTACGGATAGCCGGGCGGGAACTCCCGCCTCGATGCTTCTCGCATGACGCACATCAAGGAGGCAAAGCACGGGGCGCTGGCTTCGCATCCCGTGCACACCCATAGGCGGGACGCCCGCCCGCGTCGGGGCTCGAGGGGGAATTACCCCCGGCCCGATTCGCGTGGCGCGGGGTGAAGGTATCACCTTCGTCTCCTTGTACGGCGAATGCTGCTCCGTTTATGGAATTCTGTACGCACCTTCGAACCTGCTGAATCCCTTGCATGCGCTGCATTGCCTGAAAGGGAGAAGTGCATCGCATAAAGGTGATCAGGAAACAGTCTCCTTCGGAGTTGCAGTGCAATGGATCCATTTCGTGATCATCGCGTGACAAAAGGAAGAAGATGAGATCAGTAATGAGATCGAAGCGCCGCGTTGGGGTGCTACTCGCCAGTGCCGCCGCGATGGTGGCGGCACTGGCAGGTCCTGTCCACTCGGCGGTGGCTTTCCCTGCCACCCCGACCGCGGCTTCCGCCACGGAGCCTTCGAGCGAGCCGAGTCAGGCGCAGTGGAAGCAGCTCGGCAAGGCCGCTGATGCCCATTCCGCGCTCGGCGTCTTCGGGGACTCCGACCCGGTACTGACGCTGCCGGCAGACACGTCCGCCGGGGAGAAAACCAAGGTTGAGGCGGCAATCCCGTCCGGCATGAACGTCGCCGTCAAGACCAGCAAATTCACCAGGGAAAAGTTGGAAAAGATCCAGAAAACAGTGACGGCGCGCAAGTGGCACAGTGACGCGGACACGTACAGCGTCGGCGTTCAGTACGACGGACGGAAAGACAAGGTGGTCGTCGACACCGATGCTCCAGCGTCGGCCACGGAGTCATTGCGCAACGCGTACCCCGGCGCGATCGAGGTGCGCTCCGCTCGCTTCGAACCCCAGGCCGGCATCCGGTTCAACTCATGGTCCCCCTTCTATGGCGGGATTGCATTGATATCACCTGGAAAAGGTGGGTGCACCGCCGGGTTCGCTGTCAGGTCGAGACTATCCGGCAACGAATACATGCTGACCGCAGCACACTGCTACGACACCAGCGCTCAGGTCTACAACCGCAGGACAGACTGGTCCAATGGCCAATGGGTGGGAACGGTCGTTGCGCGGTGGACGACATTTGACACGGAAACTCTATTGGGACCGGTGTACGACTCTTACATCCACACAGGCGGCTACGACACCAGCAGCCAAACCCACTTTGTGCACGGGACGGCGTGGGTCGCCTCCAACCTGAAGGTGTGTGTGAGCGGTGCTGCGACGTACAACCACTGCGGTCACCCGATCTCCAACACGAGCTACTCCGTCTGCTGGTCGGGCACTACCGTGTGCATCAGTGATGGCAGGGGTTTCCTCTACGACCGGGGAGGGACCAACTGGCCCTCCTACAACAACGGGAACAGGACGGAAGTCGGGGACTCCGGCGCCCCCATCTACACGACCGACCAAACCAACTCGGCTGCGTGGATTGTCGGCATGCATGCAGGCATCGTGTGGAGTGACTGCTGCACGCCGCACATGGTCGGCGTGAACTGGAACAAGATCAGCTCCACGACGGATCTCTCCCTCATGACCCGGTGAGCCACTGAGCCAGCCCGGCAGACGCTGACGGAGATACGGGTGCCGGCTGCCTGGGGACAGCCGGCACCGCCCGGAAACCTTCCGCCTCGCCACGCTCCCACACTCACGAGCCGGCATCCCTTCCCGACAGGCCTGGGCGCAGACGTCACACCAGCCCACCACCGGTCCGTCGTGGCCCCAGCCGCCTGCACGGCGGCGTCGCAGACATCTGGAGCTTCACCATGTCCCACCCCCATAACCGCACCACCGCGCCGGCCACCCCCATGAACCGCAGTGACTCCCGGAGCCGACACATCGGCATCAGGCTCAGCAGATGGCTGGTGTCCGGGACCCCGTACATCGGAGCCTTCACCGCGCTCTCCGCATTGCTGGTCGTCCTGGCTCTGGCAATCAGCGGTCCTCGCATCGCCGAATCGGCCTCCCAGGCCCTGTACACCGGCGACTGGAGCCAACCCCTGACCTGGGCCGCGTTGCTGCTCAAGGTCGGCCTCAGCGGGCTGGCCTTCCTCCCTGCGCTCGTCGCCGCTTACGTCGCCTACGGCATGGCCGACCGGCCCGCAGTTGTCCCCGGGTTCCTCGGCGGCATGGCTGCAGTGGGGATCGAGGGCGGCGCCCTCGCCGGGCTGGTCGCCGGGCTGGTCGCCGGTGCGGCCACTCTGGCCCTGCAGCGTATGTCCGTCCCACCGGCGCTGCGTGGCATCACCTCCACCGTGCTGTTCCCGCTGCTGGCCACCGTGACGACCTCGCTGGTGATCTTCGCGTTGATCGGAGCACAGCTCACGTCCATGACCGAATGGCTGCACGGGCAGCTGGCCGGACTGCAATTCGAGAGCGCCCCCTTGCTCGGGCTCATCCTCGGCCTCATGGTTTGCTCCGACCTCGGCGGGGTGATCAGCAAGGCTGCCGTCGCCTTCGCCATGGTCGGTGTAAACGGTCCCGACCCGTCGAAGTTCAACACGCTCAACATGACCATCATGGCCACGGTCGTGGCGGCCGGCATGGTTCCCCCGTTGGGCCTAGCGCTGGCTGCCCTCGTACGCCGCAAGCTATTCACCGAGGCCGAGCGGGACTACGCAAAGACGTCCTGGTTGTTCGGCGCGGCCTTCATCCCCGAGGGTTCCGTCCCGTTCGCGCTTGCGGATCCCCTGCGGGTGATTCCGGCCTCGATGGCGGGCGGTGCCGTCACCGGTGCCCTGGCCATGACCTTCGGTACCACTCTCAGCCTGCCGTACGGCGGCGTCTTCGCCGCCGGACAGTTCGGTAGGCCGCTACTACTCGCCGCGGTCATAGCCGCCGGTGTGCTGACCACCGCCAGCCTCACGATCGCCCTCAAAAGCTTGCATCGCACTTCACCGGCCAAGACCATCACACCTGCCGTCCCCCGCCGCGACCGCGGGAAGACCTCGGTGGCGGGCTGAGCCCAGCTCATCCGGCGTCAAGCCTGGGAGGCCCCTTGCTAGCGCCGCCACGACGGCGAGGAGCAGAGGACGTCTGAAAAGCCCGTCAGCGGGCTGTCTTGCGAGGCGGTGCACGTCCTTTCACAGGCGGCGGCACCGTCCCAGCCAGGCGAATGTCCGCTCCATCGCCCAAGCACACTGCGCTTATGGAAAATCAAAGCAGTGAGCGGAGGCCGATAATCGGCCGTGAGGGCCTGCAGCGGTTGGCCGCTGTGGCCAACGGTTGCGGGGCCGGCTGAGCGACGAGGGGAACAGGTCGTCATGCGCAACGACAGTGACGCCGGCCCCAGAAGACGATTCCGGTGGTGCCGGACGGGCAGGTGTGGGCGGCGCTGCCGGAGGTCAACCGGCAGGCGGTGGCGGGACAGTTGGGCCCGCAACCAGGCCCAACTCGCAGCCGAGCCCCGCAGGTTCTTCCACCGCCGCCAGCGCCAGCCCCACATCGTCCGCGGCTACTTCGGCGGCCCCCACGTCCGCTACACCCCTCGAAGAGAACCATTTGAGTTTCTGATCAATAGCAGGCTTTGCAGGAATGTCCGGGCAGCTGTCCTCGGGAAAAGCAGATCTTGCACGAGGCAGGCGGCTTGTCCGCTCTGGGCGGTGTCAACGTTGATCGCCCGTCAGGTCAAGGGAAAGGATCGGCCGTCACGACGCCGAGGCACCACGGCGGGCGCCGTCCCGCCGGCGACTGCTGGTGTCGGCTCGGCCTCCTGGCCGGGCCGGGCACTTACTGCGGCTCGGGAATCAGCAACTCGCCGGTCTCACAGCCGAGGACCACGCAGATCACGTCGAGGTCATCGAGTTTGAGGGAGACCGGCTGTCCGGACCACAGCCCGGACATCTTCCCCGCCGAGCTCACCAGGCCGTGCTTGGCCAGGCTCCGTTGCAGTTCAGGCGCCTTCCAGACGCCCCGGTTCGCCACGGTCAGTCGCAGGTTCCACCTCATCGGACCAGACCTTCCAGCTGCCGAGCGGCTCGTTCGTGCCCGGCCACCCAGGCATCCTCGACCCGCGTGCGGTGCACGTGGATGTATCGCATCGTCGTGGCAGTCCACGAATGGCCCAAGACTTCCTGAATCGAGATGAGATCCAGGCCGTTCAAGTACAGCTCGGACGCGCAGAAGTGCTGAAGGACGTGCGGAGTCAACTTGTCCACCCAGACCCGCAGTCCGACCTCGGCCATCAGCTTGGCGGCCACGTAATTGCGGGCCGTGGGACCGAACTTGCGGCAGGTCGCCAAGTCGCCGCCCCCGCTGGTGAACAAGGCGGCGACTTCGTCAGTGTTCGGCGGAATCCGAAGCCGAGCGTCTTCGCTCCCACACGGCCGGTTTATCTCATCGATCGGGTACTTGATGGTGCTCAGCCTGGAGAGCAGGGCGAGATCGTGCGGAGGGTACTTGGCGAAGCCGAGACCGGGGTCGAGAACGAGCTGCTCGCGTGCGACGCCGACAGCAAGGGCGGCTTCGACCCGGGTCAGCAGCTCGCGCCGGACGTCCGCGACGACGTCGTCGTAGTGTGCCGCGGCGTACATCTGCCGGCTGTGATCGCGCCAGTGCGTCAGTACCCAGGGGACGCCCGCATCGGCGACCACAGTGGCCATGGCGGGGTCGGCCAGTCCGCCGCTGACGAGAACGGCGCCGACGGCGATGGCAGCCTCTGCGCCTCGGACACGCGTGGTGCCGATGCTCACGGCGACGCCTGCCCTGGCCAACTCGGTCACGACCGGCAGCACGCGGCGGAGCTCCTCCTCAGTCGGCACACGGTCGGCTCCGGGCGAGTCGATTCACCGCCGATGTCGACCTGGTCGGCTCCTGCCGCAGTCATCCGCAGGCCGTGCACCACTGCCCGCGCCGTGTCCTGGAAACGTCCGCCGTTGGAGAACGAGTCCGGGGTGACGTTGAAGATGCCCATGACCCGGCACTGTTGCGGCCGGGTCGATACCGGAACGGTCCTGGTTGAGTCAGTGGTCAGCAGCATCGCAGTGCGGCTTCTGGGCTTGGCGGATACGCAGGTGTCCAGTGGGCGGCTTCCCGGCGACCAGCGAGGCTCGGATCTCACCGCCGGTCGCGGCCCGGCCTGTGTCGGGGGGCGCGAGACGAGCGGGTCTGGACTGCCCGGTCGCCGTTTGGCAGCCGCTTCCTCCCGGCCGGGTAACCGAGTTCCTCGCAGCCATCGCTCCTTCTGGGCGGAGCGGTTGCCTAGGCTCGGCACCCTGATCATCGGCGCACTACTTTCCGTCCCGTGCCGGCGACCCCTGCCACGGAGCCGAGAAGGAGTGCCTGCCGCCAGCCCTGCAGTGAACTGACCACGGCGATCGCCTCTGCCTCCCGCAGGTCGCGGACGTGGAGCCGACGCTCTTGCAGGCGTCCGAGGTCGAGCAGACGGGCGCGTTCGACTCCCGGTAGGCAGCCCGATGAAGTCGGCGGCGTCCACCAGCGGCCGCCGAGCCGGACCGCGAGCGTGGCGACGGTCGTCTCGGTGATGTCGCCGTCCTCGTTGACCAGCACGACATCGTCGGCGTCCGGATGCCGCAGGGTACGCGTGAGGTAGGGGTCACGACGGGTCGTCTTGTGCTGCAGCCACGCACTGCGTCTGTCGACGGGCTCGTCGTCCACGGCGAGGAGTACAGGGCGGGCGATGACCGGTTCAAGGTCTTGCACATCGACGGTGACATCGCCGGTCCGTCCCAGAAGTACCCGCACACAAGTGGGTTCGGTTCGCCCTTCGAGGGCACGTTGGATGCGGTTCTGGACGGTGTCCTGGTCGAAGCTGAAACCGAACCAGGCAGCCGAGTCGGCCATCCGCGCGAGGTGGCGCGCGTGGTTGCGCAAACCCGTCAAGGGATGAAAGGCCATGGATTCCAGCAGTTGGTGGTCGCCGGAGTCGTGTGCCAGCACTGCCGCCTTGGCGTGCACCTCGGCGCGCTCGGGCCCCGGTTCCGAGCCCCAGGTGATCCCGCCGCCGACGCCGTAGACGGCCCGGCCCGACATCCGGTCCACAAACGCGGTCCGGATGGCCACGCTGAACCGGGCGCGCACCGGCGCGGTCGGTGGAGCGACCAGTCCGATGGCCCCGCAGTAGACGCCGCGGGGGCCCGGTTCCAGTTCGCTGATCAGTTGCATGGTGCGCCGTTTGGGGGCGCCGGTGACCGACCCGCACGGGAACAGGGCCCGGAAGATGTCCAGCAGGCCTGTGCCGGGCGGTAGCCGAGCGCTGACCTGTGAGGTCAGCTGCCAGACGGTCGGATACCGCTCGAGTGTGAACAGCTCGTCCACCCGCACGCTGCCGTGCTCGGCGATCCGGCCGAGGTCGTTGCGTAGAAGGTCGACGATCATGAGGTTCTCGGCCTGTTCCTTGCTGTTGGTCCGGAGCGCACGGGATTGGCGGGCGTCCTCGGCGATGGTGCGGCCCCGGGGGGCGGTGCCCTTCATCGGCCGTGTGCGGACCTCACTGTCGGCCCATTCGAAGAACAGTTCGGGGCTGGCGCTTGCGATGACGTGCTCACCGAGATCGAGGTAGGCGTTGTACGCCCCCCGCTGTGCCAGAGCGAGGCGCGTGTAGAGCGCCTCGGGAGTCTCTGTAAGCGTGGCGCGCATCCGGTCCGTGAGGTTGCACTGGTAGGTCTCACCGGCAGCGATGTGCTCACGGACGCACGCCACAGCGCTGGCATGCTCGGCGTCACTCCAGGTCGGCCGCCAAGAGGTGACCCGGGAAGCGGACGACTCCTCGGGGCGCACGGGTTCGACGCGGGCGGGCTCGTCACACAGTCCGAACCAGATCAGCGGAGGCTGACCCGGCTGCCAGCCACCGGGCAGCTTGGGATCCAGGGCTGCGGCTGCCTCGTAGGCCACGTAGCCGAAGGCCCAGCTGCCCTCGGCGGTGGCCTCGTCGACCTGCCGGAGGATGGCGGGCACGTCCTCCGGGCGCTCCCCTGCCAGCACCCGGAACGGCGGTGGGCAGCGCAGGGCCGTGCCCGTGCGGAGGTCGTCGAATCGTGCCCAAGGCCGGCTCATGGCCGGCCGGCCATGCCCTGCTGGCGTCGCGCGGCGGTGAGCGTGTTGGCCAGCAGCATGACGATGGTCATCGGGCCCACACCGCCCGGGACGGGGGTGATCCGAGCGGCGACCTCGGCGACAGCGGCCGTGTCGACATCGCCGCACAGACCGGTGTCGCGGCGGTGAATGCCGACGTCGACCACGGTCGCGCCGGGCTTGACCGCGGCCGGGCCGATGAGCTCGGGAATGCCGGCGGCCACGACGAGGATGTCGGCTCGGCGGCAGACAGCCGACAGGTCCCGGGTACGGGAGTGGCACGTCGTCACCGTGGCGTCGCGCTCCAGCAGAAGCTGGGCCATTGGCTTGCCGACCAGGGCCGAGCGGCCGACGACGACGACTTCGGCGCCCCGCAGCGGAACGTCGTACTGATCGAGCAGCACGATGATGCCCGACGGGGTGCAGGGGCGCAGCCCTGGTCGCCCCTGGGCGAGCAGCCCTGCGTTGGCGGTGGTCAGCCCATCGACGTCCTTGGCCGCCGGAATCAGGGCAAGCAGTGCCTCCGCGTCCAGGTGGCCCGGGGTGGGCAGTTGCAGCAGTATCCCGGAAACAGCGGGGTCAGAGGCGAGTTCGTCGATCAGTGCCGCAGCGGTGGCCTGGTCGACGTCGGCGGGCAGATGCCGGTGGTGGTCGCGGATGCCGACCTCGGCGCAAGCTCGTCGTTTGTTGCGGACGTAGACGTGCGAGGCAGGGTCGTCCCCGATGAGTACTGTCGCCAGGCCGGGAACGGTCCCGCCGGCAGCGACCAGTTCGGCGACGCTTTTCGCGATGTCCTCGCGGACTCGCCGCGCAGTCGTCGTCCCATCGATCAGCTCAGCGGACATGGAGGCTGCCTTTCAGAAGACGGTGGTGGTGTTGCTGTTGCGGAGCGCGCGCTTTTCCAGGTGCGGGCGCACCGCCAGGCCGCGCAGCGCGCGCTTGCGCCAGGCCTCGGTGGGCTCGAGGTCGTTGAAGGTGAAGACGTGGAAGCCGGCGATGGTGTTCTCGGGCTTGCCCAGGTGGGGCGCCAGGCCGTTGATGATGCCGTCCGGCCGGTAGCCGCCGGGCAGGAAGAAGCGCCAGAACAGGTTCTGCTGCTTTTTCAGGAACTTCACCGACTGGCCGATACCCAGCCCGCTGGAGATGCGTAGCAACTTCTGGCGGTGGACCGCGCCGGGCACGCCGATATACACCGGCAGGTCGATGCCGCGGTTTCTCAGTTCTCGGGCCCAGCCGAGGATGGCCTTGGGGTCGAAGACGATCTGGGTAGTGATGTGGGTAGCCAGGGGTGCTTTGTCCTTCAGCGCCTGGAACAGCGCTTCGTCGTCCGCTTCCGGGTGGCCCTCCGGGTGACCGCCGATACCGATGTCGGCGAAGCCGTGGCCGATCTCGTGCAGAGCTCGCAGTAGTTCCATCGCGTCGGCGAAGGCCGTCGGAGTGCCGGTGCGATCACCGCCGACGACGAAGACTCCGGTGATACCCGCTGCGCTGCACCGGGTCACGATCTCCGCCAAGTGGGCGCGGTCGCGGATCTGGTGGGCCGACAGGTGCGGCGAGACCGAGTAGCCGTGACCGGCCAGCGCGACAGCGAGTTCGACGGTCGCGTCCTGTCCCTTGGCGCGGGATACGGTCACGGTCAGCGGCACGCTCATGGGCACGTGGGTGAGTACCGCTTCCTCCGTCTTCTTGAACGGGATCACCTCATAACCGAGGTGTCCCAGGGTGCGCCGCAGATCCGCGCGCACGCCCGCGTCCCGGGTGAAGGGCAGACGGTTCACGATGGCTGGTTCTCCTGGTGTCAGCGGGCAGGTCAGGGTCCTCGTTGCATGGGGTGAGCGGTTCGTGGCCTATGACTTCAGAACACAACCGTGGTGATGCCCTGGCGACGGGATGCAGCGGCCCGAACAACAGGGTGAGCTCGGATCCCCGAGCTCCGCCATGACGTCGTGGAACGGAGTCTGGCGCGCTGCAGGTCGACTGGTCTGTATCGAGATTCCTTCTATGGCCCGTGCTTCAGGCCCATGCCAAGTGGGGGCTCAGTTTGCTCCTTGACCTCGTCCTCGGTGACGCCGGGTGCGAGTTCGACCAGCTTGAGCCCCCCGCCTTCTGACGGTGGCGTGATGTCGATGACGGCGAGGTCGGTGATGATGCGTTGCACGACTCTCTTGCCGGTGTAGGGCAGGGAGCACTCTTTGACGATCTTGTAGCTGCCGTCTCGGGCGACGTGCTCCATCAACACGATCACCCGCTTGGCGCCATGGACCAAGTCCATCGCGCCGCCCATGCCCTTGACCATCTTCCCGGGGATCATCCAGTTGGCGATGTCCCCGGCCGCCGAGACCTGCATCGCTCCCAGGATCGCTGCGTCGATCTTGCCGCCGCGGATCATCCCGAAGCTCGTGGCCGAGTCGAAGAACGACGCGCCACGCCGCACGGTGACGGTCTCCTTGCCGGCGTTGATCAGGTCGGGATCCTCCTCCCCGTCGTTCGGGTACGGGCCGACACCGAGAATGCCGTTCTCAGACTGCAGGACGAGCTCGACATCGTCGGCGACATGGTTCGGCACTAGAGTCGGCAGACCGATGCCGAGGTTCACGTACGACCCGTGTGTCAGTTCCGAGGCAGCCCTGGCCGCCATCTGTTCCCGCGTCCAGGCCATCAGGCTTCGCTCCTTCCCCTCACCGTGCGCTTCTCGATCCGCTTTTCGGCGGCTTGGTCCGGCGTCAGAGCGACCACGCGCTGCACGAACACGCCGGGCGTGTGTACTTCGTTGGGATCGATGTCGCCGGGTTCGACGAGGTGCTCGACCTCGGCGATCGTGATCTGCCCGCACATCGCTGCCAGCGGGTTGAAGTTGCGCGCGGAGTCGCGATAGACGAGGTTGCCGTGCCGATCGCCCTTCCACGCACGCACCAGCCCGAAGTCGCACACGATTGCCCGCTCCAGGACGAAGTCCCGGGCGCCGCCAGGTGTGTCGAGCGTCCGGATCTCCTTCGGGGGCGACTCCAGCTCCACGTTGCCGTACGCGTCGTACTTCCACGGCAGGCCGCCCTCGGCGACCTGCGTGCCCACACCGGTCGCCGTGTAGAACGCAGGGATGCCCGATCCTCCGGCGCGCAGCCGTTCCGCCAGGGTGCCCTGGGGGGTCAGCTCAACCTCCAGTTCGCCGGAGAGGTACTGCCGTGCGAACTCCTTGTTCTCGCCGACGTACGACGCGACCATCCGGCGAATCCGTCCCCGGGACAACAATCGCCCCAGACCCCATTCGTCGACACCGGCGTTGTTCGAGACGGCCTCGAGCCGGTCGACACCAGTGTCGAGGACAGCCTCGATCAGGGCCGCCGGGATGCCGCACAGACCGAAGCCGCCGACCGCCAGGGAAGAACCCGAGGCAATGTCCGCGACGGCCTCGGCAGCGGATCCGACGGCCTTGTCCAGTCCCCTGCGCGCACGATCAGTCACGGCGCCTCGCCCTCCGCGGTGGCCGGCTCGGAGACGATTCGCCCACGCACCTCGCCGAAGCCGATCATGGTCCCGTCCGGTCCCGGAGCCGTCGCCGAGATCACCACCTCGTCGCCGTCTTCGAGGAACGTCCTGGTGGTGCCGTCCGGCAGTATGAGCGGCTCGGTCCCGCCCCAGCTGAGCTCGATGAACGAACCCCGCTGATCCCGCCCGGGCCCGCTCACCGTGCCAGAGGCGAACAGGTCGCCGGTGCGCAGTGAGGAGCCGTTGACCGTCATGTGTGCCAGCATCTGTGCGCCGGTCCAGTACATCGACGCGAACGGCGGGTGTGAGACCACGTGGCCGTTCAGAGCCACCTTGAAGTCGATGTCGATTCCCCATGAAGGCGTGGCCGCGTCATCGAGATAGGCCGCCGGCCGGGGATCGCGTACCGGTGGCCGGACCCTGGCAGCCTGAAGAGCCTCGAGCGGAACGATCCACGGTGAGAGCGACGTGGCGAACGACTTGCCGAGGAAGGGACCCAGGGGCACATACTCCCACGCCTGGATGTCGCGAGCGGACCAGTCGTTGACCAGGCAGACGCCGAACACGTGCTGCTCGAACGCGTCCAGCGGCACGGCCCGCCCTCGCGGGGACGGGGCACCCACCACGAAGCCCAGCTCGACCTCGATGTCCAGGCGAGTGGACGGACCGACGACGATCTCGCCGTCTGGACGACGGCTCTGCCCTCGTGGACGCCAGACCGGCTCGCCGGACACCACCACAGTGCCGGAACGGCCGTGGTACCCGATGGGCAGGTGCTTCCAGTTCGGTGTCAGCGGCTCCTGGTCAGGCCGGAACATCCGCCCGAGGTTGGTCGCGTGATGTTCCGACGCGTAGAAGTCGACGTAGTCGCCGACCGTGAACGGAAGGCACATGGTCACATCTTCGAGCGGGACCAGCAACGGCTCGAGTGCGGTGCGATAATTCGTGTCACTGAGCCAGGTTCGTACCTCGCCACGCACCGCTGCCCAGGTGTCCGGGCCGGCAGCCAGCAGCTCATCCAGGCTGCCTCGGGCGAAGAGGCCCGCATCGATACGTCGCGAACGCGCGCACGCGGCAGCCAGATCCAGGACGCACTCGCCGATGCGCACACCGACCCGCCGACCGGAGCCGGCGTCGAAAACGCCATAGGGCAGTGTCTGGAGCCCGAAAGGGTGGTCTTCGGACAGACCGAGCCACGTCGACGGCATGTCGGTCGCACTCGTGGTCATGCGGCTTTCTCCTGGAGAAGTCGGAGGTCGTTGAGGTCGGCGAGAGGTTCCTCGATGCTGCAGGTCCCAAAGGAGCGGAAGTAACGACGTGCGTCCGCGGTGACCTCTGGAGAAAGGCGCCGGACCGCGTCGCCGACGGCGCGCACGTCCTGATGCGCCAGCACGTCGCGCACTTGTGGTGCGGTCGCTCGTGCGGCGGCAGCCGCTGTCGCGAGCAGCACGTTGAGGAAGCCGTGGTGCTCGAACCCGGTCACGGGATCGCGGTGCCGAACCCCGTGGTGCAGGCCGGCTGTCGCCTTGAACGGCAGCCCGTGCCGTACCGCCAGGTGCACCAGGTCCGCCAGAACGTCCTCGTCGGGAAAGTCGGTTGTGGCCAAACCGCCTGTACGGACCTTGAGCCGGAGCCCAGCCGTGGCCAACGCCGCGCAGGCGGTGTCGTCGACATCGTGCGGTGACAGCTCGACATACCCGCTCATGCTCTCGGGCAGCATGTCACTCACCGTCGTCGCGGCCCGAAGTGAGGTGGCGGCCAACGGCAGTTCGACAGCGACGACACGGACACGTCGTTCCTCAGTTGCCGCGGCGATTGCCCGGCCCAGGTCTTCCACACCGCCGGGCACCGTGAGGGCGACGTCCAGAACCGTCTTGTCGGGCAACGCGTCGCGGAGCTCCTCCCACCGCGTCGCCGCACACACGAACGGCCCGATGTGACGAGCGTCGACCGACGCCTTCCACGCGAGGTGCCGGCGCACGGCTTCGGGCAGTGGTGCCTCCCCCGGCGGGAAGATCGCCGCGTCGTCGAACAGCGCATCGAAGAGCGCTCCGACGGCCGGCTTTTCCCTGGTTGGCGCGCTCACGACCGTGCCCCCCGGCCGGACCACGACCATGCGTACACGCCGTCGTCAGTGATTCGACCGGCCTCGCCGAGTTCGAGTGGACGGAAGGTGTCGACCATAACGGCAAGCTCGTCGAAGAACTCAATTCCCAGACTCATCTCTACGGCGCCCGGCTGCGGGCCGTGCGAGTGGCCTCCCGGATGCAGCGAGACCGACCCGACGTCGATACCGCTGCCCTTGCGCGCCTCGTAGTCGCCCCCCACATAGAACATCACCTCGTCGGAGTCGACGTTGGAGTGGTAGTACGGCACCGGCACCGCCTCCGGGTGGTAGTCGACCTTGCGCGGGACGAAGTTGCAGATGACGAAGTTGTGCCCCTCGAAGACCTGGTGCACCGGAGGCGGCTGGTGGATCCGTCCCGTGATCGGCTCGAAGTCGCTGATGTTGAAGGCGTAGGGGTAGAGGCAGCCGTCCCAGCCGACCACGTCGAAGGGGTGCCGCGGCACCACGTGCACCGTTCCGGCAAGCCCGCCCGGGCCGGTGCCGCGATGCTTGACGTACACCTCAACGTCCTGCTCGTCGACCACCTGCGGGTGCGCCGGCAGACGGAGATCGCGCTCGCAGTACGGCGCGTGCTCGAGGAACTGCCCATGCCGAGAGAGGTACCGCTTCGGAGGCACAATGTGGCTGTTCGCCTCAATGACGTACAGCCGGAGCGGGACGCCACCACTCGGCACCCAGCGGTGCGTCGTGGCTCGCGGCAGGATGACGTAGTCACCCGGGCCGACGGCCAGGTCTCCGAACACGGTCTCCACCGACCCCGTCCCGGCCTCGACGTACACACACTCGTCGCCCGTTGCGTTGCGGTACAGCGGCGAGGTCTCGCCAGCCGCCGCGTAGCTGATCCGCACGTCTGCGTTCCCGAGTACCAGACGCCGCCCGGTGACGGCATCCACGGCCTTCCACCCCTGGCCGGGGAACAGGTCGTGCAGACGGAGGTGACGCGGAGTCAGCGGGCTGTTCGCCACCGTCGTCAGATCGGGCAGTTCCCACTCGCGCGCCCCGATGATGGCCGACGGAACACCAACGTGGTAGAGCAGCGAGGAGTCCGAGGAAAAGCCCTCTTCTCCCATCAACTCTTCGTAGTAGAGGTTGCCGTCCGGATCCCGGTGCTGGGTATGGCGCTTGGACGGAACGCTGCCGACGCTCTGGTAGTGAGCCATGGGAAGTCTCCTTCGGAAGTGGCGACTCAGGCCAGGACGGTTGCTGTGACAGCGAGAGCACGGTCGACCGCTTGCCAGACGGCGCCGGCATCGGAGCCATCGAGGACAGCGGCGACGTGCGCGTCCGGCCGAAGCACCCACACTTCCTGAGAGCGCGCGGCGAGGGTCGCACCGAGATTCGACGCGAGCGATGACATCGCATGCACGGCCACGGGCCGCGCCCAGGCCCGCGCCTCCAGATCGGCAAGTACATGGAGGGCGTCGTCGCCGACCAGGACGGTGACGCCGGACCTGGCCAGGTTGCGCAGACGCGACACCTCGGGCCGCCCGGTCACGGTGACCGGGACGTCCGGCACCAGTACGCCGGGCGCGGGTGCCGGGACCGCTCCCTTGGGAGGCCTTCCGGGAAACGGGCCGCGGTAGTCAGGGGTGGTGAGGGGCGAGTCGACGTACCAGAACGGTTCGGCCATTCGGCCCGAATCGACCTCGGCACAGGCTGCCTGGTCGACGCGTGCCCTCTCCAGCGTGTCACGACGCCGACGCCAGTCGTCTTCGTCCTGGGGGATCAGGAATCGCATGGTGTTCGCGGTGACGTCGAGGTTCTCCACGGCCGCCGCGTGGCGTTCCAGGTGATAGCTCTCGAGGAGCTGCTCGGGTGCCCATCCGTTCAGGACGTGGGCAAGCTTCCAGGCAGCGTTCTCCGCGTCCTGAACGCCCGAGTTGAGGCCGCGCGCACCGAAAGGTGCCACCAGGTGCGCCGCGTCGCCGGCCAGCAGTACCCGGCCGACACGCATCCGGTTCGCGACGCGCGCGTGGAACCGGTAGACGGACTTCCACACGATCTCGTAGTCGCGATCGCCGATGACGTCGCGAATGCGCCGGTCGAGCTCGCCGCCTGCCTCCTCGACTGCCAGGTCGAACCCGTCGGGCACCTGCCAGTCGATCCGGAAGGTCGAGTCGGGGCAGGGGTGGATCAACACTTGTCGGCCTGGGTTCCACGCAGGGTCGAAGTAGAACCGCCTCTCGTGCTCCCAGCCGGGGAGGTCGGTGCGAATGTCACAGATGAGGAACTGGTCGCCGAAGGTGCGTCCCTCAAAGGTGACGCCGAGCAGGTCGCGCACCGCTTGTCCGCGCGCTCCCGGGCAGGCCACCGCGAAGGACCCGGTGAGCGTGACCGGCCCTTGGTCGGTCACGCAGCCCACGCGGACCTCTCGCGCGTCCTGTTCCAGTGAGGTGACCCGGTGTCCCCAACGCACCTCGATGAGCGGCTGAGCGGCGATCTGCCGGTCGAGGAGCTCCTCGGTCCGGCCCTGCGAGATGTTCACGAACGGCGGGAACGGCGACGCACCGGAATCCTGGAGCTGGATGGCGAACAGTTCGCTGTCCTGGTAAAAGGTGCGCGCGATACCCCAGGTGAGTCCCTCCGCGGCGATCTCCGCGCCGGCGCCGACCGACTCCCAGATGTCGAGCACGTCGCGGTGCTGGCAAATCGCCTTCGAGCCGATCGCGTCTCGCGCCGGACGGGCGTCGAGCAGCACAACGGGGATATCCCACCGTGCGAGAAGGAGCGCCGCCGTCTGGCCTACCGGCCCGTTGCCGATCACGAGCACCGGCGGTGTCGAACTGTCCACGACGCCTCAGCCCTGCAACTGGTCCCACACCTGGCGGTCGCGTTCCGCGGTCCAGATGACAGGCCAGTCGATGCCGGAGAGCTCGTCCCACAGTCGTGCCACGTCGAACGGAAGGCAGTGCTCGAAGATCGGCCAGTGTCCGAACTTGGGAGCCAGCGCCGCATGGGTCGCCTCGAACGCCTCCTTGAGCGTGCCCCCGCGTTCCCGCACGGCGCCGACCTCGGTAATCATCGTGTCGAGGAAACCACGCGTCTGCTCGATGGCAGCCTCGACGGCCTCGGCCCCCCGCGCGACAGCACCCCTGCCCCCGACCACCTGTTCGGCGCCGAGTGCCTTGAGCCGGTCGAGCGTCGTGGACGCCCACTCCCGGTGGAACGCGTCGCCGGTGTAGAGCGCCGCCTGGGCCTCGACGAGATCACCCGCGAAGAGGATCTTCTTCTGGGGGAGCCAGGCCACGATGTCGCCGGCGGTGTGCCCCCGACCGCAGTACTGGAGCACCAAGTCTCCTCGGTCACCGCCGAGGTCGATCGTGAAGCGGTCGCTGAACGTGACGGTTGGCCAGGTCAGCCCAGGGATCGAGTCGGGATCCTTGAACAACCGCGGCATCCGGCCGTACTCCGAATCCCAGTCCTGCTTGCCGCGCTCCGCAATGAGTTCCCGCGTCTTCTCGTGCGCCACGATCACCTCGGCGTCGAACGCGCTCGCACCCAACACGCGGACAGCGTGATAGTGCGACAGCACCAGGTAGCGGATCGGCTTGTCGGTGTGCTCCCGCAGCTTTTCCAGCCACTCCCGTGCGGCGGTCGGTGTGGCGAGCGCTTCGAAGCACACGAGGAAGTCCTCGCCCTCGATCGCACCAAGGTTCGGGTCCCCCTCCGCCGTCAGGGCGTACACACCGTCGGCGAGGACCTCCAGGGTCTGCTCCTTGGCGGCAGTGTCCGCCGACGACGCAAACGATTTGGTGGCCATACTCGGACCACTCCATTCAGATAGAAAATCCTTTACGATTTCACTATGCTAGGCGATGATCGCTGCGCTGGGAACCCTGAGAATCCGCACTACGACGTTTCCGCTCACCGGACGTCGTCGCGGCGTCGGACGTCCGGCGCGGCTGCACCGACCAGCGGTTTCCGCAGCTCAGACAGGACGAACCCGCATTACCGCGGGCGTCAACGACTCGGCCCGGGGCACCCGTCCGCGTTGCGGGCGTGACAACTGCACGAGATCGCGCCCTGACCCGCGTCCGTGAGCGCGAAGCGACTGCCCGCGCGGCGCGACGGCCTCGTCGAGGGCCGGCAGCGACGTCGCAGCGAGGACGTCGGCGACCTCTCGGAACTCGTCGGCACCAAAGCCCCGTGCCGCCAGGGCCGGCGTACCGATCCGCACCCCGGAGAACACCATCGGCGGGCGCGGGTCGAACGGCACGGCGTCGGGGCCGACGGCGATGCCGGCCTGGTGCAGTCAGCCCTCGGCCTGCTGTCCGTCCAGCTCCGAGTCCCGGAGGTCCACCAGGACGAGATGAACGTCCGTGTCGTGTGTCACGGTACTGACGTCGGGCTCCGACAGCCGGTCAGCGAGGATCCCGGCCCCCCGAGCGTGCGTGCCTGCCACTCCGTGAAGTCCGGCCGGGCAGCGAGCTTGGAGGCGAGTCTCGGCCGCGATGGCATGCTCGGGCAGGCCGCCCTGTCGGCCCGTGGCACTGCCGAGTTCATCTTCCTGGCGAGATCCATCACAGAGTGGACCACATCACCACGCGGACCACCGGGTGTCTTGCGCGTCGGGGTCGTCAAGACATGGGCGTGCGGCACGGGGTTCGGGTGCGGACCGGCAGCGACCAGGCCCGCGATTCGGCGCAACTCGGCGAAGTCAGGTGTCGCGTGTACGCCGACCACCCGGCAACGATGAGCATAAGCCGGTGTGCGGCCCGCCAGCCGTTCGACCTCGGCCATGTCGAATCGACGACCTGCCTGGGCGATGCGGTACGGCACCACCTTGAAGGGCTTGGCGGAGAAGTTGACGCGCATGCCGTGCGCGAGGTGCTCGCCGGTAATCATCTCCAGAGTTCCGCGTTGCCGAGAGAACTCGGCCCCGATGGCACCGGTGGTCGCCGGATCGAGTTCGGCCGTACATCAAACTCACGAACGCCCGCCTTCCCGGAAGGTTCCAATGTCCTATATGATAAGCGACATCAATCGTAGGCGTAGCCGCAGCAACCTACGACGCTGTCGATCGATGGAGGATGCCCGTGCACGGCGCACACGACGAGGTGGACCTGAAGCTCACCGTGAGCCGCAAGGTGGTGCTCGCTGACGGCGTCATCGGACTCCATCTGCGCGGTCAGGAAGGTGAGGTCCTCCCTGGCTGGGCACCCGGCGCACATATCGACCTTCAGTTCGGCGACGATCTGGTCCGCCAGTACTCGCTGTGCGGAGACCCTCGCGACGAGACCACCTGGCACGTGGCGATCCTGCGCGAGCCGGCGAGCCGCGGTGGGTCCGCTCACGCACACGAGCGCGTCACGGACGGGACACAGCTCACGGCCCGCGGTCCTCGCAACCATTTCGACCTCGTGCCCGCGAGCAGCTACCGGTTCATCGCCGGAGGCATCGGCATCACACCGATCCTGCCAATGATCCGGGAAGCAGAACGGCGCGGCGTTCCGTGGGAATTGCTCTATGGAGGCCGGAGCCGCACGTCCATGGCGTTCCTCGACGACCTCGCCGCCTTCGGCGAGCGGGTGCGCATCCGACCGCAGGACGAGACGGGGCTTCTCGACCTCGTGGCGTTCCTCGGCGACCCTCAGCCGGATACAGCCGTCTATTGCTGCGGGCCCGAACCGCTGCTGCAGGCTGTGGAGAAGCAGTGCGAGCAATGGCCGCCTGGCGCGTTGCACCTGGAACGGTTCGCGCCCAAGGACCTGGCGGAGCCGGTGCTCCACGGAGCGTTCGAGGTCGAGCTGAACCAGTCCGGCCAGATCTTCACCATTCCGCCCGAGCGGTCCATCCTGGAGGTGTTGCATGAGGCGGGCATCGAGGTGCTGGCATCGTGCAAGGAAGGCACCTGCGGCACCTGCGAGACCGACGTGGTCGAAGGTGAACCCGATCACCGCGACTCCTTGCTCACACCCGAGGAACAGGCGTCGAACGAAACCATGATGATCTGCGTGTCGCGCTCCAAGTGCGCGCGCCTCGTGCTCGACCTCTGAGGGCCTGCTGACGAAGGCTTGAGGCTCTTGAGAATGGGAGCATAGAAGACTGGCCCAGTCTTGTTGACGTAACCCTGGTGGGACGATGGGGACAGTTGGACGCGGAAGCTGTTGACGTCTCGATTCCGAGCATGGCGGCCACGGCCCGGCGCTTGCGCAGGTGCTCGCGGTAGGGATCGACAACGGTGGCACGGTACTTGGGGACGCGGAGCATCCGCTCGGGCCGATCAGCGCGGGCGTGGCGTGTGACGGTGTTCAGGACCAGCTGCGGACGGCGGGCGCAATCGAGCAGGCCCACGCCCTGGTCGAGGAGGTCATGGACCTGGTGCCGGCGTACCAGGGTGGTCTGTGCGCGGGGTCCGTCGTACAAGGGCGCGTCCAGGCGCGGTGGCCCGGCAGCCGCTGTGCGCCTTGGCCTCGCTCAGGGCGCCCGCAGGCCGCCCGGCAGCGCTCCCTCGCGGTGGCGATCCGCGCTCCACACAGCCTGCATGATCGACCACAGGTGCAGCAGTCCTGCGCGCACCTCGGCCTCGGGCCGCCATGCCTGCGCGTCGGCGAGCATGATGTCGCTGATGGCGAGGTCTTCCCGCCCGCAGTGCGCGAGCGGTTCGGCTGCCGAGCCGAAGGGGAACCGTACTCGTGTGGTGTCCGCGACGACACGGTCGGCGCCGGTGTCTTCCTCGTCGACAACGAAGCCGCCACCAACGGGGTAGTAGATCCGTTTGGCGAGCGCCCGGCCGTCGACGAAGGCGTGCGACATCATTCCGTTGGGGTGCACGGGCAGGGACCTGCGCCGGTGCGGCACCGGGTCCGCATCGCTGTCGAAGCCGATCCGGTACTTGTCGGCCAAGAGCAGCGTGTTGCTGTCGCCTACCAGCGCGACCCGGCCGGTGTCCACGGTGACGGGGTCCTCGTCCTCAAAACGAGCACGACCGCCTTGTCCGAGCCATGACCGTGGCCGGTCGCGCCGAGCGACCCGAACAGTTCGGCCCGCACGCGGCTGCCGGAGGGCAGAAGGCCCTCCTCGTCCGGGAGCCCGACGAAGCGTGGGGCCGCCCTCATCGGACCCGCCGGGTGAGAGGAGGAAGAGCCGATGCAGACCGAGTACAGATCGAACGCGCTCAATGCCATCAGGGCACCTCCACTCGGCGGTACTCACTCATGGCGTCGATGAGCCAGCGAGCCAGGTAGTCGGCGAACGAGGAGCGTGGGAGGAGCCGGTACGTCGGTGTGTCGTCGACCTGCCAGAGCAGCACCGCGACGGGTCCCACCGTGGTCGACACGGCCTGGCCGGGGCCGAAGGCCCGGGGGTGTAGGTCCAGCGGGCAGCCCTTCTCCAGTACCTGCCGGGCGGCCGGGCCGCTGAGCTCCAGCGTGGTGCGGTTCGCCGAGACGTCCACGACGGAGCCCGGGTCTCCGCCGAGTGCCTCCCGCAACTCGGCGGCCACAGCGGTCGCGTCGGCCTGGGACAGCACGAGCCATTCGTCGGGGCCAAGCCACAGGACCGTGTGGGGTCCGGATGTGGAGGTGTGGCCGCATTGCGGCGGGAGCGGCGCTCCCAGGGCCTTCTCGATACGGTCGGCCGCTTCGGAAGCGGGGTTGACGCGCACGTTCACCATGGTGAGGAACGGCCACTCGGTCAGCGTGACGCCGCGGGCGCCGGTGACGGTGGCGGCGCGCATCCGTTCCGTCAGATGCGCCACGGGGCTGGTACGCGATGCGGCGATCAGCTCAGCCATTTCGCTTGGTCCCTTCGGGGTCGTAGAGGACGAAGTCGGTCACCTCGACGGGCACCAGGTTCTCGCCCACCGGGGCGAGCAGGGTCTCGCCGATCCTTGCCCGCCCGTCGGCGACCAGGGCGAGGGCGAAGGGGCGGCCGAGGGCCGGGCTGTGGTAGCTGGAGGTGACGTGGCCGAGCATCGGCACCGGCCGGGTCTCGGGGGTGACGGGTACGTCGGGTGCGACGAGCTGGGTGCCCTCGGGCAGCCGGGTCGTGCGGTCGGCCGGCAGCAGGCCGACCAGCTGCTTGCGGTCGGTGCGGGCGGTGTCGGCGCGGGCGTAGGACCGCTTGCCGACGAAGTCCTTCTGCTTCGACACCACCCAGGACATGCCCGCGTCCTGCGGGGTGACGGTGCCGTCGGTGTCCTGGCCGACGATGATGTACCCCTTCTCGGCGCGCAGGACGTGCATCGTCTCGGTGCCGTACGGGGTGATGTCGTACGGCCGGCCAATCGCGTCCAGTTCCTCCCAGACCGCCAGGCCGTACCACGCGGAGACGTTGATCTCGTAGGCGAGTTCGCCGGAGAAGGAGATCCGGCAGATGCGGGCGGGGATGCCGGAGGCCAGGGTGGTCTCGCAGAAGGCCATGAACGGGAAAGCCTCGTTCGACAGGTCGACCTCGGGGGCCAGATGGGCGACGACCTCGCGTGACTGGGGACCGACGACCGCGATGGTCGACCACTGTTCGGTGACCGAGGTGCAGTGGACGTCGAGTTCGGGCCACTCGGTCTGCAGCCACTCCTCCAGCCAGTCCAGCACCCCGGCCGCGCCGCCGGTCGTGGTGGTCATGAAGTAGCGGTTCTCGTCGAGGCGCAGGGTCACACCGTCGTCGAAGATCATGCCGTCGGGCTTGCACATGACGCCGTAGCGGGCCATGCCGGGCTTGAGCTTCTTGAAGGCGTTGGTGTAGATGCGGTTGAGGAACTCGCCCGCGTCGGAGCCCCAGATCTCGATCTTGCCGAGGGTGGATGCGTCCATGAACGCCACCCCCTCACGGGCCGCACGGCACTCGCGGGCCACGGCCGCGTCCATGTCCTCACCGGGCCGGGGGTAGTACCAGGGGCGCTTCCACTGCCCGACGTCCTCGAACTCCGCCCCGTGCGCCACATGCCAGCTGTGCATGGACGTGGTGCGCTCAGGATCGAACAGGTCACCGCGCTCACGACCGGCGAGGGCTGCGAAGCCCATCGGCGTATAGGGCGCCCGGTAGGCCGTGGTGCCGATCTCCCCGGGAGACGCGCCCGCGCCGAGTGCCTCGGCGATCACACCGATGGCGTTGACGCCGGACGTCTTGCCCTGATCGTTGGCCGTGCCGAGCGAGGTGTAGCGCTTGACGTGTTCCACGCCGCGCATGCCGGCGCCGGTGGACCGCCAGACGTCGGCGACGGTGACGTCGCGTTGCAGGTCGACCAGGTGGGTGTCCCAGCCGCCGGGTTCGCCGTCGGGGGCGGGCACCAGCCAGAGGGCGCGCACATCGGCACGTACCTCCTTGTGCGAAGCCGTGGGCACCGGCACCGGGAACCCTGCGTCCGTCGCGGCCCGCGCACCGGCCCGTGCCCCTTCGGCCAGACAGCCGTCGAGGCCGTACGTCCTGTGGGCCGCACCGACGACCTGCTGGTCCCGGACGGTGCCGTCGGGGACGAAGGCGACCAGGTCCTCGTCCCAGCGCAGCCGGCCCTGGCGCTGGCTGTGCAGGTGCACCACCGGGCTCCAGCCACCCGAGACGGCGAGCAGGTCGCAGTCGAACGACTCGGGTGCGCCTGCGAGTTGGCCTTCGGCGTCGAGGGTCTGGACGGTGACACCGGTGAGTCGGCCTTCGCCCGCGGTGTCGACCACCGCACTGCCCGTCAACACTCGCGCCCCCGTCGCCACGGCGACCTCGGCGGCCCGGTGGGACAGTTCGGGGCGGGCGTCCACGACGGCGGCGATGTCGATGCCCGCAGCGTGCAGGTCGGCGACCGTGTCGTACGCACTGTCGTTGGTCGTGCCCACCACGGCCCGCGAGCCCGGGACCACGGCGTACCGGTTGACGTACGAGCGCACGGCCGCCGCGAGCATCACGCCGGGGCGGTCGTTGCCGGCGAAGACCAGCGGGCGCTCGTGAGCGCCGGTCGCCAGGATCACCTGGCGAGCGCGGATGTGCCACAGCCGCTGGCGCGAGACACCCGTGGACGGTTCGGGGGCATCGGCTCCGAGGTGGTCGGTTCGCCGCTGGAGGGCCAGCAGGTAGTTGTCGTCGTACGAGCCGAATGCCGTGGTGCGTTGCAGTACGACGACCTCGGGTGCGGCGTCGAGTGCCGCGCCGATCTCGGCGACCCACTCCAGGGCGCTCCGCTCGCCGACCTTCTCGGTACGCCCGGAGAGCAGCGAACCGCCGGACTCGGGCTGGTCGTCGACGACGATCACGCGGGCGCCGGAACCCGCGGCAGCGGCGGCGGCCGCCAGCCCGGCCGGTCCGGCGCCGACGACCAGGACGTCGGTGTGGACGTACTTCTTGTCGTAGACGGCGGGGTCGGAGCCCGGGTCGAGCCGGCCCATCCCGGACAGCGTCGTGGCGGACAGGCCGTCGTACAGTTCCGCCGTCGTCGCGGGCAGCATGCCCTCCGAGTGCGGACCCTCGATCTGCAACAGGGCGTTGGGCTCCTCGACGCCGGCGGCGACGATGCCGCGCGGGCGACTGCGGTAGAGCGACGGGGCGACCTCTACGAGGCCGTTCGCCAGCATCGCCGAGGCGACGGTGTCGCCGGGGTGCCCGGTGAGTTCCCGCCCGTCGACGGTGAACCGCAGTACGGCGTCGCGGTCGATGCGGCCGCCTTGTCGGAGCCGGAAGTGCTGGTCGGTCATCGCTGTCCTCCGGCCTGGGGCAGTTCGGGGCGTGGCTCGTCGAGCCGGTAGGAGGTCAGTACCTCGTGGGTGGCGGTGTCCCGCAGCACGTTGAACCAGCGGCGGCAGCCGATGCTGTGCATCCACCGCTCGGCGAAGGGGCCCTTGGGGTTGTCCCGGTAGAAGACGTACTCGGCCCACTGCTCGTCGGTGAGGTCCGCGGGGGTGCCGGGGTAGGGGACGTGGGCCTGTCCCCCGTAGTGGTACTCGGTCTCGTTGCGGGGACCGCACCATGGGCAGCTGATCAGCAGCACGGTGTCCTTCTCTCAGCAGGCTGTCAGTGGGCCACGGCTGCGGCGCCGTGCTCGTCGATCAGAGCGCCCGTCGCGAAACGTTCGAGGGCGAAGGGGGCGTTCAGGGGGTGCGGCTCGCCCGTGGCGATGGTGTGCGCGAAGGTCCAGCCGGCGGCCGGGGTGGCCTTGAAGCCGCCGGTCCCCCAACCGCAGTTGACGTAAAGGTTCTCGACCGGGGTGGTGCCGATGATCGGGGAGGCGTCCGGGCTGACGTCGACGATGCCGCCCCAGGTCCGCAGCACATGCGCGCGGGCGAAGACGGGGAACAGCTCGACAGCGGCGGCCATCTGCTGCTCGATCACGTGGAAGGAGCCGCGCTGCCCATAGCCGTTGTACGAGTCGACGCCCGCGCCCATCACCAACTCGCCCTTGTGGGCCTGGGAGACGTACACGTGCACGTGGTTCGACATGACAACCGTCGGGTGCACCGGCTCGTGCAGTTCGGAGACCAGCGCCTGGAGCGGGTGGGACTGCACCGGCAGCCGGACGCCGGCCCGTTCGGCCAGCACGCTGCTGTGCCCGGCGGCCGCGAGGCCGACACTGCCGGCGAGGATGCGGCCCCGGTTGGTCTCGACGCCCACGACCCGGTCGCCGTCCTTGAGGAAGCCGGTGACCTCGCAGCCCTGGATCAGGTCCACGCCCATCTCGTCGGCCCGGCGGGCCAGCGCCCAGGCGACGTGGTCGTGCTTGGCGATGCCGGCGCGCGGCTGGAAGGTGGCGCCCAGAACCGGATACCGGGTGCGGGACGAGACGTTGAGGATGGGACAGACCTTGGCTACCTCATCCGGTTCGAGCCACTCGGCGTCGACGCCGTTGAGACGGTTGGCGTTGGCTCGGCGCATGCCCTCGCGGACGTCCTGCAGGGTGTGCGCGAGGTTGAGGACACCGCGCTGGCTGAACAGGAAGTCGTAGTCCAGTTCCTCCGGGAGCCGCTCCCACAGCTTGAGCGCGTACTCGTAGATCGCCGCGCTCTCGTCCCACAGGTAGTTCGAGCGGATGATCGTGGTGTTGCGGGCCATGTTGCCGCCGGCCAGCCAGCCCTTCTCCAGGACGGCGACGTTGGTGATGCCGTGGTTCTTCGCCAGGTAGTAGGCGGTGGCCAGGCCGTGGCCGCCCGCGCCGACTATGACGACGTCGTACGAGGAGCGCGGGTCGGGGTTGCGCCACAGCCAGTCCGGATGCTCCGGCAGCGCCGTGCTGGTCATACCGCGTCTCCGTTCAGGTGGGGCAGGTGGGACAGGTGGGGATAGAGGGGGAAGGCGGAGGCGAGCTTCTCGACCCGGTCGCGCAACAAGGCCACGCGCTCGTCGCCGAGCTGCTCGTCCTTCAGGGCCTCGGCGATGATGTCGGCGACCTCCCGGAACTCCGCTGCGCCGAAGCCCCGGGTGGCCAGGGCCGGGGTGCCGATCCGCAGCCCCGAGGAGACCATCGGCGGGCGGGGGTCGAACGGCACCGCGTTGCGGTTGACGGTGATGCCGATGCGGTGCAGCCGGTCCTCGGCCTGTTTCCCGTCGAGCGTGGAGTTGCGCAGGTCGACGAGGACCAGGTGGACTTCGGTGCCGCCGGTCAGCACGGTGATCCCGGCCTCGGCCACGTCGTCGGCCAGCAGCCGTCCGGCGAGGATGCGGGCGCCGTCGAGGGTGCGCTGCTGGCGTTCCTTGAACTCCTCCCCCACCGCCACCTTGAAGGCCACCGCCTTCGCCGCGATGACATGCTCCAGCGGGCCGCCCTGCTGGCCCGGGAAGACCGCGGAGTTGATCTTCTTGGCCAGGGCGGCGCGGCTGAGGATCACCCCGCCGCGCGGGCCGCCGAGGGTCTTGTGCGTGGTGGTCGTCACGACGTCGGCGTACGGCACCGGGTTCGGGTGCAGGCCCGCGGCCACCAGTCCGGCGAAGTGGGCCATGTCCACCAGCAGATACGCGCCCACCGCGTCGGCGATCCGCCGGAACGCGGCGAAGTCCAGCCGCCGGGGGTAGGCGGACCAGCCGGCGACGATCATCTTGGGCCGGTGGGCGAGAGCGAGCTGCTCGACCTCGTCCATGTCGATGCGCAGGTCGGACTCGCGCACGTGGTAGGGCACGACGTTGTACAGCTTGCCGGAGTAGTTGAGCCGCATGCCGTGGGTCAGGTGACCGCCGTGCGCGAGGTCCAGGCCGAGGATCGTGTCGCCGGGCTGGAGCAGCGCGAACATCGCGGCCGCGTTGGCCTGGGCACCCGAGTGGGGCTGCACGTTGGCGGCCTCGGCGCCGAACAGTTCCTTCACCCGGGCGATGGCCAACCGCTCGATGACGTCGACGTGTTCGCAGCCGCCGTAGTAGCGGCGGCCGGGGTAGCCCTCGGCGTACTTGTTGGTGAGAACCGAGCCCTGGGCCTCCATGACGGCGGCCGGGGCGAAGTTCTCCGAGGCGATCATTTCGAGGGTGGACTGCTGACGGCGCAGCTCGGCGTCGACCGCGGTGGCGACCTCCGGGTCGAGCTCGCTGAGCGGGGCCGAGAGAAGGGAGGCGACCGTGGTGATGGACGGGTTGGTTGCCATCTGCACACCATTCTGAGAGCCAACTAATGGACGACTGATATATCAACCTCTGCGGTAAGGTATGGGAGCTTGTCGGCCAGGTCAAGGGGGCATCTCATGCAGCAGACGGCGACAGAGCCCGCGGGCGAGGAGCTGTCCCTCGCCGAACGCGCGTACCGCGTCATCCGCGACCGGCTCGTCATGCTCGAGATCCGCCCGGGCGCCCCGATCAACGAGGACCAGCTGGCACAGTCCCTCGGCGTCGGCCGGACACCGGTGCGCGAGGCCCTCAAGCGGCTCCAGTACGAGCGCCTCATCGCCACCTATCCTCGGCGCGGCACCTTCGCCACCGACGTCAACATCACCGACCTGGCCCACATCTCCGAAGTGCGCCAGGAACTGGAGCCCCTGGCCGCGTCCCAGGCCGCGCGGCGCGCCACGGCCACGGACCGCGCGACGCTGACAGCCGTCCTGCGGGAGCTGGAGAGCGCGGATCCCGGGCGGCGCGACGCCACCGAGCTCATGCACCTTGACCTTCAGGTCCACCGCGCCATCTACGCGGCCACACACAACCCGTACCTGGAGGACACCCTCGTCCGGTACGACAACCTGGCCACCCGCATCTGGTGCCTGTTCGTCGACCGGTTGTCCGACATGGCGGGTCATATCGAAGAGCACGGACCGTTGATCGAGGCGATCGTCGCCGGTGCCCCCGACAGGGCGGCACAGCTGGCCGGCAGTCACGTCGTGGGCTTCGAACAGGCCATTCGCGCGGCCATCTGAGAAGGCTCTCCGCTCCAGCGCGCGGCGCCCCGCGGATCCCAGGGCATCGCGCGGGCGACCGACTCTCGGGAACCGCAGCCGAATTTTGTGACTCAGATGTACCCCGACGGCCGGTCCGGAAGCGAAGGCATTGCCGGTCACCGCTGTCCTTCACCTACTTCATCACCACCGGCGGCTCTCGGCGTCGCTGCCCGCTTCCCAAGAAACCTCGAGCTCGTCACCCTTCGTTGACATTCCGCACGTCATGCCAACGGCAAGCCAGCACGCTCCGTCACCACCGAAAGGGAGACAGGGCCGTGAGACTCACACTCCCTGTCACTCAGAATGTCCTCGCCCAAGGCATCCCTGGTCCTGCCCTCAACGATCAAAGACTTCGCCAGTGGTCTCTGCATGCCGGCGACAGGGCGCCGTTTTCGCAGGCCGGTCCCACGACTCAAGAGCTGGGCGCGACGCCCACCGGCAGGTGCGAGACGCCCCGCGTGATGGTGTACGTCGGAGTCCGGACGATCTCGCCGTTCAGGACATAGTCCGGCATGTGCTTCAGGATCGCCGACAGCACTGTCCGGGTTTCCATCTTCGCCAGGACCGAGCCGAGACAGCTGTGGACGCCTTCGTTGAAGGCGATGTGCCGCTTGCGCTGGCGCGCGATGTTGAACCGGTCGGGCTCCTCCCACCTTCTGGGATCCCGGTTCGCCGCAGCGAAGACCAGCGCCACCTTCGCGCCTTCGGGGATCGTCTGTCCGTGGAGTTCGACACTGGTCCGAGTGGTGCGGACGGTGTACGGGAGGGACGGCTCGACTCGCAACACTTCTTCGACAGCCGCGTCCAGGAGCTGGGGGTTCTCCAGCAGCAGGGCCCGCTGGTCGGGGTGCCTCGCGAACAGGATGACGGCGTTCGAGATGAGAGCGGCCGTCGTTTCAGAACCGGCCTCGAGCAGAAGCGTGAGCATTCCGAGGGCGCCATCGCCGATCGGAGCTCCTTCCGCCTCTGCATGGGCGAGTCCACCGACAACGTCAGATCCGGGGTTTCGCCTGCGCTCGGCGAGAAACTCCTCGAAGTAGTGATGGATCTTGTCCCCCGTCGAACGGGCGGCTTCGGGCACGCTGAGAGAACCAGAATCGCGTGAAGCCATCAACTGCACCCACTCCGCCAGCATCGGCACGTCGCTCGAGGGCAGACCGAGAACGTGGGCAATCGTGCTCACCGGCAACGGGAACGACAGCTCTTGCGCGAGGTCTCCGCCACCCCGGGCCACGATCTGCTTGACGCGGGCCTCAGCTTCCTCCGCGATCACCTGCTGAAGGGTATTGACCGCATTCACCGAGAACCAGTCTTTGACGAGGTCACGGTAGACATCGTGACGGGGCGGGTCCATGTCGATGAAGTTGCCGGGACCCACGATGCCGGCGATGTCATCGATAGTCACGCCGTCCGCACTCGAGAACGTCTTCCAGTCGCGAGCCGCCTTCTTGACGTCGTCGAATCGCGACAGCGCCCAGAACCCGAGGTCAGCGTTGTAGTACACCGGATGGGACTCGCGCAGTTCGGTGTAGATCTCCCACGTCCCTGGGTCAGTTTGAAAGTCCTCGTAGACAAAGGGGTCAAAGGTGAATGGCGCGGTCCCGGTACTCATCGGACTCCTTAAGGCGCGACTGCTCGACTCCATGGACTGGGCACAACCCATGGCACACCAATCATATAGGAAAAGCTACGTTCGCGCTCGTTTCTGAGGCCCGCGGGCCAGCGTTGCGCCAGCCAGCCCCAGTCCTCACACATCCGGAAACCCGGTGGCGCCATCAAGGGGCCGCACCCAGACCCCTCCCACCTCCGCTGCTTCAAGCCTCACGATCCCCGGATCCGCCCCGAGCTTCAGATCGAGGGCCCTCGACGCAAGCCGCCTCTCCACACTCACGATGACGTCCAGATTCAGGCCAAGCTCGGTGAAGCGGCGAAGGGTCGTCGCGTCCTCGTCGCTAATCCTGACGACGACTGCACATTCCCCTGACTCCATCTCGGTGAGGGATCTCGCGGGAATGCTGGGCAACGCGCCTGAACCGTCAGGGATCGGGTCGCCATGAGGATCCCGCCGCGGATAACCGAGAAGGGCATCCAGTCGCTCGATCAACAAATCCGAGACGGCGTGCTCGAGGAGCTCCGCCTCATCATGGACCTCGTCCCACGCGTAGCCGAGGTGGTTGACGAGAAACGTCTCGATGAGGCGGTGCCGCCGCACCATACCGACGGCGAGAAGGCGTCCGGCGGCGGTGAGCTCGATAGCACCGTAACGCTCGTGCGCCAGCAGACCGGCCTCAGTCAGCCTCCGGACCTGCTCCGAGACCGTGGACATCCGCACCGTCAAGCGCTCAGCGAGGCGCTTAGTCGTCACCGGCCCTGAAGACCACTCGCCGAGAGTCCAGATCGCCTTCATGTAGTCCTGCGCCACTGATGAGACCGACTCGACTGACATCGCACTATCGTACCCGCCAGCAACTCTACTATATACGATTTCACTCTATGAAACTATTGAGTTCGTCTACCCGAACTCATACGATCGACGCCACATCCCGGGCCCGGACCGTACTGGCCGGACCGAGCAGCGAAGGGACCGCGTACATGACCCGCAACCTTGCGAAGCTGCAGGCACGCTGCTACACGGCATTCTGCATTGCTGCTGGCGCGTTCTCCCTGGCGACCGGCCGGTGGCTGACCGCCGGGCTGCTTCTCACAGGCACTGCCTTTCAAGCACTGCTTGCTCGCCGATGGCGCCATCGAGCCGAGCACCCTCCACAGACCGCGCCGCACGTGGCGCCCCACATGGGAGCTTGACGAATGCCTGGAGATCTCGTGACTCACCGGCGCGACGGCGCCACCCTGGGCCGGCGCGCAGCGCTCCTGGGGCCCGCCTTCGTCGCCGGCATCGCGTACGTGGATCCCGGCAACGTAGCCACCAACATGACCGCCGGCAGCCAATACGGATACCTGCTCATCTGGGTCGTCGTGGCAGCGAACCTGCTGGCCATGCTGGTGCAGTACCTCTCTGCCAAGGTGGGGATCGCCAGCGGACGAACACTCCCGCAGCTCTGCCGGGACCACTATTCCAGACGCGTGTCGTTCTTCCTGTGGCTCCAGGCCGAGGCGGTCGCGCTGGCAACAGACCTGGCCGAGGTGCTGGGCGGCGCACTGGCGCTCTACTTGCTGTTCGATGTTCCCCTGTTGATAGGTGGACTCATCACAGGTGGTGTCAGTTTCTCGCTGTTGCTGCTGCAGAAGCCCGCGACCCAGGCCCGGTTCGAGCGCGCCATCATCGCGCTGCTCCTCGTGATCACCCTCGGATTCACCTGGTCCGCGCTCGCGGCCGGGCCCGACATCTCGTCGACCATAGGCGGTCTGGTTCCCCGCTTCGCCGGTGTCGACACACTGATGCTGGCGACGGGCATTCTCGGCGCCACCGTCATGCCTCACGCCATCTATCTGCACTCGGCCCTGGTCCAGCACCGATTCGGCCCGGGCCAGCGTGACGACGCAAGCAAACGCGCCCTCCTGCGCGCGACGAAGACGGACGTGGTGTCCGCGATGAGCATCGCTGGTGTCGTGAACCTCTCGATGATCTTGCTGGCCGCTGCCGCGCTCTTCGGTGTCGGCGTCGACTCCATCGAAGGAGCGCACCAGGCGATCGGTGATCACCTCGGCGCCGCGGTTGCCCTGCTGTTCGCGCTCGCCCTCCTTGCCTCCGGATTCGCTTCGTCGTCCGTAGGAACCTACGCCGGTGCGGTGATCCTCGACGGGTTCCTCCAGCGCAGCATCGCCGTTTCGGTGCGACGAGCGGTCACCATGGTGCCGGCACTGGCGATCCTCGCGCTCGGCATCGATCCGACGAAGGCCCTCGTACTCTCCCAGGTCGTGCTCAGCTTCGGCATACCCTTCGCGCTCTTCCCGCTCGTACGGTTCACCCGGGACCCGGGGGTCATGGGTGCGCTCGTCAACCGCGCGGTCACCACGCATGCCGCTCGTGCGGTCGCGGTCGTCATCTCCGCCCTCAACGTGGTGCTGCTGGGTCTCACACTCGGATCATGGTGAGCGGCCCTACTGCTGTCCTTGGGGTGTCCAGCGGCGCAGCCATCGGTATCCCGGCAAATATTCGCCGGGATGCTATATCATCGACGCAACATCACGAACACGATGTGCACGCGCGTAGACGATACGCCGGTCAGCGGTCCGGGACACCCGTGGCGCGGACCGTCAGCCGATGACACCAGCTACATCCGTAGACGGAGAGCACGCAATGAACAAACAAGAGCACGTATATCGCGTCCTCCGTGAGCGAATCCTGGAGGGCCAGTACGGGCCCGGCTATCGGCTCGTGATCGATGCGATCGCCGAGGAACTCGGCTACAGCGCGCTGCCCGTACGCGAGGCGATTCGCCGCCTTGAGGCCGAGGGGCTGGCCATCTTCCGGCCGAACGCGGGCGCGCAGGTCAAGCCCGCTGACCCGGCGGGCTTCGCAGAGGGGCTCGCCACCCTGGCAGTGCTTGAGGGCTTCGCGACCGCCGAAGCCGCCAAAGCCATGACGGCGGAGGACCTGGCGGCCGTCGAGCACGAGACCGACCTCATGGTCGAGTGCATGGAGACGCTTGACGTGAGCGGCTACAGTCAAGCGAACAAGCGCTTCCACGAGTACATCAACGCCCGGTGCAACAACGCGTCGCTGCTGGAGATGATCAACGAGATCTCGCAACGATCGGACGTTATCAGGCGAACGGTCTTCACGCAGATCCCCTACCGCGGGCGAAGCTCCATCGCCGAGCACAGGGCGATCATCGAGCTCATCCGCAACGGCGCGCCGAGCGACGAGATCGAGAAGGCAGCTCGTACTCACAAGCTCCGCACGGTCGAGGCGTTCCGCAGCTGGCAGAAGGAGAACGCACCCGGCGACGCCGTTGCCGGCATGATTCTGAAGAACGCTGCCGCGAAGGTCTGAGCAGTCATCCCGGGCTCTGTCGATGCCGCCCCGTGACCGGGAAAATCAGGGGGCGGTGCCCGCTCTCTGACGGCGAACCCAATCGTCGTCAGGGGATCACGATTCAGCCGACGCCGGCAGGCAGACTGACGGCGCATCGAAGCTCCGTCGCGGGACGGCGAATTGGGAAGGTCGCCTCCACAACGGAGCTTCGTCGCGTCCGGTCGCGCACCCGATCAGCATTGTCATACCGCCGTGACCCGCGCATCCGAGAGACCACCTCGGCTTTGACCCGAAGAGGCGCCGGTCATTCGGCGGCGCTCGCCTGAGTGTCAATCCGCGGGTTCGGCTGAGCGACAAACAGGAGAGTCGACAACCCGGCAGCGGTCACCACGACCATCACCACGACCAGGGGGAGTGCACTGTCACTTCCACCGATGCCCACGAGGGGCGCCGCGGCCGCGCCGAGCCCGAACATGATGATGTTGACCAGCGACGAGGCAGTGCCAGCCCGGTCGGGGTGACCGGCCAGGGCGAGAGCGGTGGAGTTCGGCGTCTCCATCCCATGCCCGCCGAGGATGATGAAGATCGCCCCGAGGAAGGGCAGGAGGCCGAGCCCGCCGACGACGGTGACCGCCAACAGGGCGACGGCGCCGGCAACGGCCAAGGCCCCGCCCGCCAGAGCGACGTTGCGTGGGGTCGTCCACCGGAGCATGAATCGACCGACCTGCATCGCTGCCATCAGCCCGATGGAATTGAGGGCGAACACGAGGCCGTACATCTGGGCCGACAACCCGTACACATCGTGGAGCACCAGGGACGAGCCGCCCAGATAAGCGAAGACGGCGGCCGAGATCAGAGAGCCGCCGACCGCGTACCCGAAGAACTGCCTGTCCTTCAGCGCATGTCTGAACCCGTCGAGGGTGTCCTGGAGCGCTGCTTTATGACGCCGTCCTTTCGGAAGCGTCTCAGGCAAGGCCCACAGCACCAGCAGTGTCAGTACGGCGCCGTACACCGCAAGTGCGACGAAGATCCACCGCCAGGTCCCGATGGCCAGCAACAGACCGCCCAGCAGCGGAGCGATCACCGGTCCGACCATCCCGACAAGCATGGTCCAGGACATGATCCGCGCGGCTGCTCGCCCGTGGGCGATATCGCCCACGATCGCCAGGCTCAGGACCGCGGCGGCACTGCCGAGAATGCCCTGCGCGAACCGCGCGCCGACCAGAACGGGCAGGGACGGCGCGACGGCACACAGCGCCGAGGCGAGAGTGAAGCCCGCCAGGCCGACAACGAGCGGACGCTTCCGGCCGTGTCTGTCGCTGGCCGGCCCGACCGTGGCCATGCCGACGACCATGCCTGTGAAATAGGCGGTCAACGTGAGCTGCACCTGCGACGCGCTGGCGTTGAACTCGCTCCTCAACGAGGGAAACGCCGGCAGATAGAGGTCGATGGTCAAGGTGGCGATCGCGATCAGACCGCCCAGGAGAACAACGACCTTGCCTTGCGCCGACGAGGTCTGCGCATCGCCTGTACGCGCGAATGAGGAGGGCACTTCTACAACTTGGGTTCGGTCAAGGTGTTCGGAGCAAACAACTCCTCGACGCTGACCGGTCGGGTGGAGAGCCCCTGCTCGTGTGCGTAGCGCGTCAGTGTCTCGAGGACCTGCCGATTCGCTTCCACACCGTAGGGCCAGAAGTCCTCGCCCATCAGTTGCCGGGTCGCCAGTGCTTCCGTGACGACCCAGGGCAGACCGATCTTCAGAGCGGCCGTCTGGGTCAGTTCCTCCTGGGCGATCGCTTTCGCCTGGTTGAACGCCTTCAACAGGCTTGCGGCCAGCCAGGGATGCCGCTCGTGAACATCGCGCCGCACGCCCAGGGCATGCATGATCGGGAACAACCTGGTGCGCGCGAAGTAGTCACGCTCGACCTCGGCGAAGTTCTCGAAGAGACGACCTACGTTCGGATCCTCGAGGTAGGCGCGTGGAGTGCGGGCTGAGACCAGTGCGTCCAGTTCACCGTTGCGCAGCATTGCGTCGAGCGTGTCGTCTGGGCCGATCGGCTCCAGCGGGAAGCCCTCCGGCAGGCTCATCGGGTATTTGTCCTTGCGACCCGGTTGCTCGAGCCCTCCCTGCCGCCACTGCACGTCGGCCGCGGCCACGCCGTGGTCGTCATTGAGCATCCCCCGCACCCAAAGGCCGACAGCCATCGAGTACTCCGGGATCCCGATCACCTTGCCGCGCAGATCTTCCGGCTTGCCGATACCGCGATCGGTGCGAATGTAGATGCCCGAATGGCGGAACATCCGGGACAGGAAAACCGGAACTGCCATATACGGGGCGATCCCGCGCGATGTCGCGGCCAGGTAGGAGGAGAATCCGATCTCCGACACCTCGAAGTCGCCGTTGACGACGCGGTGGAACAGCTCTTCGGGCGGCAGTACGACATGGTTGATCTCACAGCCCTCGACCCGCACGCGGCCATCCATGATCGGGCGAACGCGGTCGTAGTCCCAGGTCGCGATGGTGATGTTCAGTGCACCCATGTCAGGCGACGTCCTTTCCACCCGTGCCGGCCGAACAGGCCCGGACGGTGCGTAGTTTGTGCTCTGGGGCGGCGGTCTCGACGGCCGCGGGATCAGCACCGTTCTCAGTCAGTTCGAGCAGCGCGTCGTGTTCGTCGGCGGACCCCGCGGGCAGACGAGCGGAGCCGTCCCCTGCGCAAGGAACCGAGGAGACTCCATGCGCGCCGCCGGACCGCGCGGTCACGGAGCCGACGAGGACGGCCGGTATCCCCATCCGCTGCTCCCAGGCCCCTGGCACGGCACCGGCGCGCACCGACGTAGCGCTCGCTCTCGACAAGGCCTTCCGCCTCCTGGCGGCGGAGGACTCTGTCAACGGCGGCTCACTGATCTCCAGCTCACGGCCGAGGTGATCGCCGACCAGGCGACACCCCGGCCGTACCAGCCCGGTGGATCGCGCTCGTGCGGGACCGCGCAGGCGTGGTCGTGCGTGCTCACCGCCGGCCATCGGTCTCGGCCCCGATCCTGATCGGTTTCAGGCGAACGGCGGCGGCACCGGTCCACCGGGCAGCTGGACGTTCGGTGTCCCGTACGTGTAGAAGTACTCGGCGATGGGCTGACCGACCCACGTGTCTCCGTAGCCGGCGATGTCTTCGAATACCCAATCGACGGTCTCCCAGCTGGGATCGAAGATGAGCAGGCCCGAGTCGCCCCACAGCTCGACGCGGTTTCCGCCGGGCTCGTAGACGTACATGTACATGCCCTGGCTGATGCCGTGCTTGCCAGGGCCGGCCTCGACGAAGATGTCGTGGTCCTTGAAGATGTCACCGATGTCGTAGAGGTGCTGCGGCGAACCGTAGAAGTAGCACACGTGGTGCAGCCGCCCGCGCGTACCGGTGGGGTCCTTGAAGATGGCGATGTCGTGGGTGAGGTTGGTGACCGTGACCCATGCGCCGATCCACTCGCCGTTGTTCTCGCGTGACACGAGCTTCTCGGTGACACGGAACCCGAGGTTCTCGACGAGGTGTTCAGCGGTGGCCTGGACGTCCGAGGCGAGGATGTTTCCGTGATCGAGGCGGCGGACCGGGACACCCCGCAGCGGGCGACGCGACGGCCGGTTGCGCAGCTTGGTGGCGGTCTCGGGGGTCGCCTTGTAGTAGTCGACGTCCCAGAAGACCTCCATCAGGTGGTCATCGGGTGTCTGGAACGTATAGGCCCGCCCGTGCCCGACGTCACCGTCGATCCAGCCACGCCCCTGCCCGCTCGCCTCGAGGCGAGCGGCGCGACGCTCCAGCGCTTCGGGAGAGCTCGCGCGCCAGCCGACATGGCCCAGACCCGCCTTCGGAGCTTCGGTGAGCTTCAGCGAGTGGTGGTAGGGATCCTCGAAGGCACGCAGGTAGACCGACTGACCTTCCTGATGGGTCACCTCCATGCCCAGCAGCTCACGGAAGAACCACAGGCTCTCTTCGGGCTTCGGTGTCAGAAGCTCCATGTGAGCAAGCTGCGCGATCTCGAAGCGCGCCTCGGGCGGTGGGACGTTCGACATGTTAGAGCTCCATCCTGCTAGTGGTGTCGTTGACGGTGAACCAACGCCATTCGGTGAACTCGTCCCAGTTCGACGAACCGCCGAATCGCCCTCCGTTGCCGGAGGCTCCCGTACCGCCGAACGGAACGGTCGGCCCGTCCTTGATCGTGACGTCGTTGATGTGCGCCATGCCGGTATTCAGTCGCTCGGCAATGGCGAGAGCGCGGCCCGTGGAACGGGAGTGGACTGCGGCGGTGAGGCCGTACTCGCTCTGATTGGCCAGTGCGACCGCCTCGTCGTCGTCTCGGAACGAGGTGATTCCGACGACCGGGCCGAAAGTCTCCTCCTCGAAGATCGCCATGTTCGGCGTCACGTCCGCGAGCACCGTTGCCGGGAACAGACAACCCCGCGGTTCCCCGCCGGCCGTCAGCCGCGCGCCCGCGGCGACGCTGCTGGTCACAATGCGGTTCACGTTGCCCGCCTGGCGCTGGTTGATGAGAGGACCCAGTCGGATGGACTCCTCACGCAAGGTGTCGCCGACGGTCAGCGCACGTGCGTACTCAGTGACCAGCTCGACGTACCGGTCGTACAGGTTCTCCGCAACGAGGTGCCGCCCGGCACAGATGCATCCCTGGCCGGCGCCGAAGAACGTGCTCCACGCACCGGCGGACGCGGCGGCCTCGACGTCGGCGTCGTCGAGCACGATGAAGGCGTTGTTGCCGCCCAGCTCCAGGTTCACCGGCTTCAGGGCTTGTCCCGCTGCCGCGCCGACAAGACGCCCCACCTGCGTGGAACCGGTGAACGAGATCATGGCAATGTGCGGGTCGGCGACCAGCGCTTCGCCAGCTTCGACTCCGCCCGGTACGACGTGCAGCAGCCCGGTCGGCAGGCCGGCGTCCTCGAACAGTTGCGCAATGAGCACGCCTCCGGAGATCGGAGTGTGCGGGTCCGGCTTGACCACGACCGCGTTCCCGAGTGCGAGGGCGGGTGCGATCGAACGCATCGCCAACAGCAGCGGCGCGTTCCAGGGCGAGATCACCCCGATGACGCCACGCGGCACTCGGTAGGCATAGGACCGCTCCCCCGCCTTGAGCGTCGGGTAGAACTCGCCGTGTGCCTGGGACGTGCTGGCTGCCCCCTCGCGAAGCTCAGCCTCTGATCCACCCAGTTCCATGCGTACTCGCAGGGCGGTCGCGCCCGCTTCACGTCGCAGCCAGTGTCCGAAATCGGCCTCGTGAGCTCGCAGAAGATCCGCGGCCCGGCTCAGGACCGCGGCACGATGGGGAAACGGCGTGCCGGCCCACTCGCGCTGTGCCTCGGCGGCCCTGGCGGCGGCACGGCGGACGTCCTCCGGCGAGGCGCTGCCCACGTGTGCGATCAGGTCGCCCGTCGCAGGTTCGATGACGTCGAGCAGCCCACCGCCGGCCTCGATCCAGCCGCCACTGTAGATGCGCTCACCAATGGCGGTGGGGTCCGCCCAGGTGGCGGGTGTTGTCACGGTCATCGTCTCTCTGCCTCCTGCGTCAGTGGGGGTCGATCTGGCTTGGGCCGTCCCATGCCGCCGGCCGCCTGTTCCTGGTCCATGTCCGGTGTCCGCGGTATCCGGCGCGGTCAACGGAAGGTCACGGCTGCCGTGCCGATGCGGTCAATGCGGACCCGGAAGTGATCTCCGGGTTCGACGGCGACTGCGCGGCATGGTGCGCCTGACAACACGACCGAGCCCGCAGGCAGCGTGGTGCCGTACTCCGCCAGAGCGTTCGCAAGCCACGCGACGGCGCGGGTCGGATGCCCCATGACCTCGGCAAGCGCGGCGGTTGACACGATGGAGCCGTTGCGCTCGAAGACGAGACCTGCCATTTCGAGATCGAGGCCCTTGGGGTCCACCCCGTTGTCGCCGAGCACGAACCGGGCCGACGACCCGTTGTCGGCGACCGTGTCGACCCAGCGGATCTTCCAGTCGTCGAAGCGGGTGTCGACGATCTCAAGTGCTGGGCAGACAAAGGCGGTGGCTCGCAGCACGTCCGCGGCGGAGACTCCTGGACCCTCCAGCGGCTCGGCCAGCACATAGGCGAGCTCGGCCTCGACCGCGGGCTGCATGAGTTCGGCCGTCTCGACGATCGCACCGTCAGCGACCGCCATCGCGGCGAACAGGTGCCCGAAGTCTGGCTGCATGACTCCGCTCATCTGCTGCATCGCGCGGCTGGTCAGTCCCACTTTCAGGCCAACGAGCTGCTCACCGTTGTCAGTTCGCCGCTGTGCCACTTCGCGTTGGATACGGTATGCCTGCGCCGGTTCGAGCTCGGGCTCGGCGGCTGAGAGCTTGCCGATCGGCGTGCGTGTCTCCTCGGCCTTCACCAGGGCGTCCGCCCACGACCCCACCTGCTCATCGCTGAGTCGCATGGTCAGTGCACCTCCGCGTCACGCGCGGCCCAGTAGTCACCCATCAATGCGATGCGGCGAACATTGTCGCTGTCGGTGCGGCGATGACCGTCCTCGAAGGCGGCGTCCGGCCGCTCGGCAATCCGGTTGCTCAAGCGCCCGACCCCGGTGACTTCCACCTCGACGACGTCGCCTACGTTCATCGGGCGAGAGTTTGCGGGCGTCCCCAGCAGCACCACGTCACCCGGCAGCAGGGTCATGTGGCGGGACAGGTCACTGAGAACGTAGCCCGGATCGAACAGAAGGTCTGCAATCGACCCTTCCTGCACCACCGCTCCATTGACATACGTGCGCAGGGTGGACTCGCGAACATCGACGCCGCTGACCAGGCCCGGGCCCAGCGGGCAGAATCCGTCCTGGCCCTTGACCCGCAGCATCGAGCCGTTGTCGGTGTCGCGATAGTCGTGCAGCCCCACGTCGTTCGCCACCGTGAATCCCGCGATCGCGGCCCAGGCGTCGTCGGGGCGCACATCGAACAGGGGCTGTCCAACGACGACGGCCAGCTCTCCCTCGTAGTTCAGATAGTGATGGCCCTGCGGCCGGTGAAGCACACCGTGGTGCGCGTTCACGGAGGTCGGCGGCTTGAGGAAGTAATTCGGTGTCGCCGGCGGCGCAGGATCCCGATTCTCGATTCTGCGTGCGTCGAGGTTCAGATGCATCGCCACGATCTTCGACGGTACGCAGGGCGCCAGATGGGGGGCTTCCTCCTCCGGGACCCACCGCCCGTCCGAGATCCTGAGCTGCCCGTCGCGAGCGAGCACGTGTTGAACGCGCCCCTCGAAGAACACGCGGCGCCACTCCGTCCGGGGCCCCCTCAACACAGGGGGGAGCGAGTCGAAGCCCCACAACGTCATCGTGTACCCCCAAAGGTGTCTGCGGTGATCGAAACGTTCTTGACGTCGCAGAAGAAGTCGAAGCTCCAGTCGCCGCCTTCGCGGCCGAGACCGGAGCTCTTCGTGCCCCCGAACGGCGTAGCCAGATGACGCGCGCCGTAGCCGTTGACCCATACGAGCCCCGAGACGATGGCGTCGCTGACCCGCCAGGCCCGTTGCGCGTCAGTCGTGTAGACGCCGGCCGCGAGAGCGAATCTCGTGCCGTTGGCCAGCGCGACGGCTTCTGCCTCGTCGGCAAACGTCTGGAACGTGAGCACAGGCCCGAAGATCTCCTCCTGCACGACTTCCATGTCCTGGCGCACGCTGGCCAGAAGCATTGGCATCATGTACAGGCCATTGCGTTCAGGACTCCCCCACAGCAGCTCGGCTCCGTCGTCCAGTGCCCGTTCAACGAATCCGGCCACTCGTCGCGCCTGCTGATCGGAGATGAGTGGGCCGACCTGGGTGCTCGGCTGGCGTGGGTCCCCGACTCGCAGTTCCGCGGTGGCTTGCGCCGCACGTTCGAGAAAGACGTCTGCGATCGCTTCATGGACGATCACCCGTGTGCCGGCGAGGCACACCTGCCCGGCGTTGTGGTATTGGTGGGTGAGGTCAGCGACCGCAAGATCGATGTCGGCGTCTTCGAACACGATCAGCGGCGACTTACCCCCGAGTTCAAGACTGACGGGCACCATCCGTTCCGCCGCGCGGGCAGCGACGCGCCCGGTCGGGACGGAGCCGGTGAAGCTGAGGCGGTCGATGTCGGGATGTTCGACCAGGGCGGCTCCGGCCTCACGTCCGTAACCCTGAACAACGTTGATGACTCCGTCCGGGATGCCTGCCTCTGCGGCGATCTCCGCAAGCAGCGAGCAACTCAGCGGAGCCAGTTCCGGCGGCTTGATCACCACGGTGTTGCCCGCGGCAAGGGCAGGTCCGAGCTTCCAGGTGGTGAGCATGAGCGGGGCGTTCCACGGTGTGATCAGCGCTGCCACACCTGCCGGCTGATAACGAGTGTGGTGAGAGACCTCGCCGCTGACGATCGGCGTGCGGTTCAGGTCGACGGCCCGGTCGGCGAAGAACTCGATGTTGTGCTTGGCGCGGGGCACGAACCGATTCCGCATGGCCGCGAGCAGGGTGCCATTGTCGAGCGTCTCGACCTGCGCGAGCTTTTCGCCGTGACGTGCGATCGCGTCGGCGAAGGCACGTAGGTGCTCCCGTCGGCCTTGCGGCCCGAGCGCTGCCCAGGCCGGGAACGCGCTGCGTGCAGCGGCGACAGCAGCATCGACCTCCTCAGCACTGCCCGAGGCGATGTCACCGAGGTCCTCGCCGCCGATCGGGGAGGTGACCGGGATTCGGCTGGCGCTGTCGACCCGATGTCCGCCGATCCAGTGTCCGCGCCAGACATCGGCAGTCACTGATGGTCCGATCTCGGCCGCAGGTGTTGTCTGCACAAAACTCAAGGTGTTCCCCAGTCCATCCAGCTGCACGCCGGGTTCAATCGCTTCCGACTCAAAGGCCGCCAAGATCTCATCATTTATCATATATGAAATTATTTCTTCATGTCAACGAAGCAGACGCTCGCCGAGCACCCGGGCAGGCGGTTGGGCTAGTACGTCGCCCGGCCCCCGGAAGCGTCCAGACACGTGCCGGTGGCGAAACTCATCTGCTCGCTCGCAAGCCAGCAGATCGACGCAGCGATCTCCTCCACGGTCGCGAGACGCCGAAGAGGCACGCGCTCGAGGAGGTGGTCGAGGTGATCGGCCGGCAGCGGTGCGAGCAGCGGCGTCTCGACAAGCGCGGGCGCGATGCTGTTCGCCAGCACGCCCGTCCCCGCGAGTTCCTTTCCGATCGACTTGGTCATCGCGATGATCGCCGCCTTCGAAGCCGAGTAGACGGCGGCCAAGGGGTTGCCCTCCTTGCCGGCGATCGACGCGACATTCACGATGCGTCCGTAGCCATTGGCTCGGAGCTTCGGAATGGCAGCACGATTGCTCAAGAAGGTGCCGGTCGCATTGATGGACATCACACGCTCCCATTCGTCGACAGGGAGGTCCTCGAGGGGCATCGCCGTGCCCGCCACGCCTGCCGAGCACACGAGGATGTCCAGCCGCGGCAAGGCGTCAACACACGCTCGGAGCTGATCCGCATCACGCACGTCCTGACCGTTGGCGGCGTCGAACACGTGGACCTCCGCTCCGCGTTCGCGCAGCATGTCGACGACGCCGGCACCGATGCCGCTCGCGCCGCCGGTCACGAGTGCAACCCGTCCATCGAAGTTCATCGAGGCCCCCTCAGCCCGCGACGACCGGGTTGCTGACCCGGCCGACCCCGTCGATCTCGACCGTGACAACGTCGCCGGGCTGCAACCACACAGGCGGCTTGCGCACCGCCCCGATTCCGGCAGGAGTACCAGTCAGCAGCAGGTCACCGGCTTCGAGTGTGATCGCCTCACTGACGAAGGCGATGAGTTCTGCAACCGAAAAAATCATGTCGCCGGTCGTGGACTCCTGCATGACCTGGCCGTTGACGAAGGTGCGCATCGCGAGCGCCTGAGGGTCACCCACCTCCGTAGCCGGCCGTCGTGTGGAGATCGGCAGGAACGTGTCGAAGGACTTGCCGCGCACCCACTGCCCGTCCGATGTCTGGACGTCCCGCGCAGACACGTCGTTCGCTGCCACGTACGCTGCCACGTACTGCAGTGCGTCCTCGACAGCAATCGCGCGGCCTCGACGTCCGATCACCACGCCGAGTTCAGCCTCGAAGTCGACCTTCGTGGAAACTGTGGGCACTTTGATGTCGTCGCCGTCCCCGATGAGCGTGTTCGGCCACTTCGCGAACAACAGCGGCCGCTCCGGTAGTGGTGCATCGATCTCGCGGGCGTGCTCGCGGTAGTTGAGCCCGATGCAGATGATCTTCGACGGGGTGATGCCGTCCGCATCGGTTTCCTGACTGGCGGTGACCAGTCCTTCCATGATTCCTCCTTGGAACGCCAACCGGCGGACGCGCAACATGGCGGCGCACGGCGACCGTCACTTGATAGAGAATTGTATATGATCCCTATGAGTGATGTGTGTCTGAAGCAGAGAATTTGGAACGGCGCCGTCTTCGGAGAATCTGCCCCGCCGGCACCAGGGCGACGTGCCAGGCCAACACGGCGCGCTCCGGCCTCGCCGGTGCGCCCGGCGAGCTGACTTGCCCTTCTACAGGTCGTCCGAGGAGGTTCGGCCCGTCAGGTCAACCGTCGGCGTGCACCCCGGCGCGCTCTTCACCGAGATAGCTCGAGATCATGAGCTGCTCGTTCTCACGCAGTTTGGCTGCGCGCTCACTCAGGACGATCTCGCCATGCGAGAGCACGTAGCCGCGGTCGGCAATCTCCAACGCGAGCTGGACATGTTGCTCCACGAGAAGGACCGCACACCCTGACTCGTCGGCGTACTTGCGGACCACTGGGAGGATTCGCTCCACGATCACTGGCGCCAGTCCGAGCGAGAGCTCGTCGAGCATGAGCAGCTTCGGTCGCCTCGCAAGCGCCCGCCCAATGGCCAGCATCTGCTGTTCCCCGCCGGACAGCAGGCCGGCACGGCGGTCACGCAGTTCACGCAGCGCAGGAAAATGGTCATAGACGAGCCCTTCGTCCAAGGTCTCGCCCGGAGGCCCCACCCGAATGTGCTCGCCGACAGTCAAACCGAAGAACAGGCCGCGATCGTCGGGTACGTGAGCAATCCCGAGTCGCGCTCGCGCCATCGGCGAAACGTCCGCGAGGTCTCTGCCCTCGAACACTATCTGCCCATTTATCGTCGGGAGGAGCCCGGAGACGGTATGCAGCGTTGTGGTCTTGCCTGCGCCATTGGCTCCGAGGAGCGCGACCACCTCCCCCTTTGTGACGGTCATGTCCATGTTGCGGACAACCTCGGCCCCGTCGTACCCGGCGGTCATGTTCTCGATGGCCAGCACGGTGTCGCTCACTGGTGGTTCACCTCGATCTCGGCGTTCTTGATCAGTTTCTCGCCACTTGAGCCGAGGTACGCCTCCATGACACGAGGATCTCGGCACACGTCTGCAGGAGCACCGCGCGCGATCACCTTGCCGAATTCGAGTACGACGACGTGGTCACACACACTCAGCACCAGCCCCATGTCATGTTCGACGAGAAGCATGCCGATACCCTCACGGGTCAACGTGCGCAAGCGCTCACCGAACTCGAGCGACTCGTTGACGTCCAGACCCGCCGCCGGTTCGTCCAGGCAGAGCACCCGGGGTCCCTGAGCGACTGCTCGAGCCACCCCGACGAGCTTTCGGTGTCCCTGGGAGAGCTCCTGGGGCATTCGGTGGCGAAGGTCCGCCAGGCCGAGGAGGTCGAGGCTCTCCATGACCTTCGTGCCGGGCGGGCGCGGAGGCAGCACCATCTCCTTGAGCACCTGCAACGTCGGGGGGTGGTGTGCGGCCACGGCGACGTTCTGCTCAACGGTGAGATCGTCGAACAGCTCGATCGACTGCCAGGTCCGCGCAAGGCCCCGCCGTGCTCGCTTGTTGGCTGGCATCGACGAGAGTTCCTGCTCGTCGAGCTGCACCGATCCGGAAGACGGGACGAAGCCGGTGACGGCATCGATCGTGGTCGTCTTGCCAGCGCCGTTGGGACCGATGAGCCCGACGAGTTGCCCGCCCTGAACGTCCAGGTCCACATCGCGAACCGCGTGCACGCCCCCGAAGGAGACACAAAGTCCTTTGGCTGAGAGTGCTGAACTCATCGCTGCGCCTTCCCGGGGTGTGCGAGATCCGGACCTGACCGACTCAGCCCCGCGGGCCGCGACCATGTTCTACGAAACATTGCGGGTCACTCCCATCGCGGCCGCGTCAGCGCCTTCGTGACTGCTCGTCGTCGACACAGGCGAGGCACCGGCACGGCGGGGTCGGAACCGTCCCAGGATCCGCTCGATCGAGTCCATCGTGTAGAGCGCAACACCCTGGGGGTAATAGATCACCGTCAGGACCAGTGACACACCGCCGATCCACAACAGCGCGTTCGTGCTGAGGCCGGTCCAATTCTGGAGAAGCACAGCGATGAGGCCACCCGGAACCATCAGGCCGGCGTTGACAGCGCCGAAGGTCGTCGTGATCCCCCCCATATAGGCGAACGCGACGAATCCAAGAGCCGTGATGAGGCCCCATCGGGATGCACTGACACTGCCGAGGTTGTAGGCCGCAAGCACTCCGGCCAGTCCGGCAATGGCCGAGGAGATGGCGAAGGCCGCGATCTTGACGTTGCGGACGCTGATGCCGGCCGCTGCGGCTGCACGCTCGTTGGAACGTACTGCGAGCATCTGACGGCCGAGCGTGCTTCGGCGGAGGTTCGCCACGAACAGGCCCACGACGAGAGTGATCGCGAGGACCTCAAGGCCCACAAGTGGGCTGGGCAGTTTTCCATCCCAACCCGGGAAGCCGGCTCGTGGGCCAAGGTCAAGGCCGAACAACCGGGGCGAGGGAACCGGCGAGTTGGAGGGATCCTGGCCGAGAGTCGGATTGGAGAACACGAACTGCTCGATGGCGACTGCCGCCGCAAGTGTCACGATGGCCAGATTCACCCCTCGCACACGAAGGGCGGGAATCGCTGCTGCCAAGCCGAAGATCACGGCGACTCCGATGGCCAGGATCGGCGCCAGGGGCAGCCCGATCCCGGCGTGCAGGGCGAGCTTGGAGATGGCGAAAGCCGCAACGCCCGCGAGCGCGACGTGCACCAGCGACACCTGTCCGACGAAGCCCACGATGACCACCAACGACAAGCAGATGATCACGCCGAGCAGCGAGTTGACCGTGGCTTGACGCAGGTCGAATGTGAACACCATGATCGCACCGACGCCGAGGACAGCGGATACCAACGTCGGCACAGTCAGGCGACGAGCTTCCGGCGCTGCCGGCAGCCGCTGCTCGCTCAGGGTGCCACGCGAAGGCAGTTTGGCTCCTCGCCAGAGCAACGCACCGACGATCACGGCCAGATACACCACCGACTCCACGCCGGGCATCGCAGTGCCGCTTGTGGTCGGGAACCACGACAGTGTCTGCACGTACGTCACCACGGAGCCTACGATTCCCATGGCTATGCCCGCCGCGGCAGCAACGCCGAACGACGTGAAGCCGGCCAGCAGGGCCGCTCCGAGTGCGGGGACGACCGCCAGACTGATCGTTGTCGTATCGAGCTGCGTGGTCGGCGCGACGATGACGCCGAACGTTCCTGCCAATGTGGCGGCGATGGTCGTGTTGTAGAGCGACAAACGCTGCGGGTTGATGCCGATCAGCATCGCGTTCGTCTCGCTCTCGGACGCCGCGCGGGTAGCCAGTCCGAAGCCGGTGAAACGGTAGACACAGATCAACATCACCGCCACGACGGCCACGAGTCCAGCGACAAAGAATCGATCGGTCGGCACAGGCACCCCGAACAGCGTCAGCGAGTCATCGGGGCCGTTCGGGAAGATGGCCGGCGCGGCGAGTCCGGTGGGTCCGAACCGCATCGCGAACACCGACTGCAAGGTCAGGAAAACGCCCAGTGAAACCATGAGCTTTGCGAGCGGCGATGCGGTGCGCAACGGACGGAACAAGAACAGGTCCAATGCTGCGCCAAGCGCCATGCACGCCACAATCGTGGTGAGGAACGCGGGTACGGGGGCCCATGGTCCGCCGAGACCAATCCGGTGCGGCGGGAACGGGAACGGCATGAAGATCGAGCCATCGGTGCGGAGTGAATAATAAAGGAAAGCACCAAAAGTGGCGATCGAGCCGGTAGCGAGGTTGATGACACCCGAACCCCGATACTGCGCGACGAGTGATACCGACAAGGCGGCAATCAGGGCCGCTGGGCCCAGACCCAGTGCCACGAAAACTACTAGCTGGTCCACGTTGCCATCTCCAACATTGAATCATTGCTCAGATCATGCGGCTGGCCCCGGCGCCGATCTCTCCATCGAAGCCGCTGAAGGATGGCGTACCTGCCTCATCAAGGGTATGTGCGGTTCCTGGGCCGTCCGAAAGCCCGGCCTTCCGGACGGCCCAGGTCGTCAAGTCTGTCGGCGAAGCCGACATTGCGCGTCCCTGTCAGAAGGTGGTCCCAGGGATGGGGTAGACCCACTTTCCGTCGGTCGCGTCCTTCCACTTGCCATCACCAAGATAGGTGAAGAATCTGTTGCCAAGCCCGGCCAGCGCGGGGTATGGCTGCTTGCCGAAGCTGACCTTCGGCTGCCCGAGGAAGAGGGGCCCGGGATCGCTGTCGGCGGCTTCTTTGAAGGTGGCCAGCGAAATGTTGTCAGGACCCTTCTCCCTGAGCCACTTGGCGATGGTGAGCACACCCCCGAAGGCTGCCGGCGCACCGAACTGATCCTTGACGTTTGCCACCTGGGTCGGGGCGTACTTGTTCAGGGCGTAAAGGAAAGTTCCGACCTGGCCAGTCGGGTCTGGGCGGTTGACACTCTGGTATTCCTGAAAGTACGTCCAGCCCTTCGGATAGTCACCGAGTGTCTTCTTGACCGAAGGATCCAGGCAGCCCGGGAACGCAAGGGTCGGCTTGTCGGCAGAGCCGAGCTGCTTCAGTGCCTTGTAGGCCGTGATGCAGGCCTGTGCCGTCCCGGCATTGTTTTCGATGCCCTCGGATTGCTGAACCTTCCCGGCAACCAGTGGTGCGAGAGCGTCCGGCGCATCCGGCTTCAGAAACGCGGTGTGGAGGTTTATCCCTCCCGCCTTGAAGATGTGGGTGTAGACCTCGGCGAACCCGCGGAGCTCCGGAGTGTCCAGATTGATGTTGCTGACGGACTTGACCTTGGCGTAGTCGCGCATGTAAGTAACCTGGGCGCCGAGAGCGAGGAACCCAGGCCGCAAAAAGAACGCGTTCTTCAGTTTCGCCTCGTCGGGCGCGAGAGGCGACAACCCGACGAACGGCTTGTTCGAGTTTCCGATGCCGGCCATGAAGGAAGCCTGTGCGCCAGAAGCCTCTCCTGCGAACATGACCTTGATGGCGTCGTCGTTCAAGAACCTCTGGGCGCAGGCCTGCCCTTGTTCGGGATCCGTGCCGACGATGCATTCCTTGAGTTTGAGTGGATGCCCGTCGATGCCGCCCAGCTCGTCGTTCAGGAACTTCACTGCGGTCCGGACGGACTCCGAGTACCAGGGGACCGCTGATGCGCCGCCGCTGTCCTGGTTCATCCAGCCGATCACGATCGGCGTCTTGGAAGCGTCCGCCTTACCAGCAGTCCCGCCCGTGTACGCAAGTGCAGTCTTGACTGCGCCGGCTCGGTTCGAGCCCATCGCGTCGCTCCCTTTCGAAGGGTCCGATCCCGACGTCGGACTCGGCCCGCACCCAGCCAAGACAAGCGCCACCGCGATCCCGGTGATCGAGAGCCACGACTTCGAGCTGGCCCCTCGCGACGTTCTTCGCATCATCAACGCGCTCCTATCGTTCCAGTTCAGGGAACCGTACCCCGCCAACCCCCGAAATGCTATACTGAATTCATATATGATCTGAGTGGTGATTCTGCGCGTCGGGGTGCATCTGCGGCACTACGAGGTGATGTGCTCTTCCAGCACGTACTCGCGAATCTCCAGGCTGTCGGGGTGGAACAGGTTCGGGGAGTCATCGTCGTTCTGCTGGCGATTCTCCGGCCGGTCCATCTGTGCGACCCACTCCTGGTGGGCGGCCTTGTCGGCGAACCCGAACTCGACCATCACGTCGAAGTCGAATCCATCGCTCGCCGACCCCTCCGGAACCAGGTAGTTGCGTCGATAGATCGGCGGGGACGGCGCCATGCTCAGGATCAGCGGGACATGGCGGTTCTCGTAGTAGTCGACGAACTCCTCGCGACTGAGTCCGTCTCTCTTCTTGAGGAAGACAATGACCTTATACATGCGGCATGACTCCTCTCCGCGAGCGCCGCCGAGGGGCGCCGAGCGGGTCTGCGACAACGAGCGGACTCTCCGCTCGCATGAAATCATATATGATTTCATGGTTAGATTGCAATGGTTCGACTGAAGGCGCCGACAAATCGCCGAATGCCACCGGTCCTGCGGCCAGGTTTTTGCGTGTCCCAGCCGCTAGAACCGGAGTTCGACAGCCGGACCGATGCGGTCTCCGGTGTCTCAGCGCGTCTGGATCCAGATGGTCTTGAGCTCGGTGTACTGGTCAAGCGCTTCGACCCCGTTGTCGCGGCCTCCGAAGCCGGACTGCTTGTAGCCGCCGAAGGGCGTGGTGACATCGCCCTCGGAGAAGCAGTTGACCGAGACGGTGCCGGCTCGGATGGCGCGCGAAACCCGGATGGCGGAATCGACGTTCTGCGTCCAGACGGAGGCGGCCAGCCCATAGTTCGTCTCGTTGGCGAGTCTGATGCCATCGGCCTCGTCATCGAACACGATCGTCGAAAGCACTGGCCCGAAGATCTCCTCACGGGCGATCGTCATGTTGTTGTCCACCCCGTCGAAAATGGTCGGTGCCACGAAGTAACCGCCGCTGCCTTCCAGAGCACGTCCCCCACCGGTACGGAGCTGGGCACCCTCCTTCGTGCCCGCCTCGATGAACCCCATCACCTTGGCGAAGTGGTTCGCATCGATCATCGGCCCGATGCGCGTCGCATCGTCGAGGGGATCGCCGACCTTCCAGTCGGCCAGGCTGGAGACGAGCCGCTCGACGAGTTCCTCGTGTCTGCTGCGGTGAACGATGAGCCGCGACCCGCTCGAGCAGTTCTCACCCATGTTCCAGAACCCTGCGGCCAAGATGTCGTCGACCATCACGTCGAGCTCCGGTGCGTCGGCCAGCACCAACTGCGGGCTCTTGCCGCCGCACTCCAGCACCACTCGTTTGAGGTTGGACTGTGCGGCGTACTGCAGGAACAGCCGTCCGACCTCGGTCGATCCAGTGAAGGAGACGACGTCGATACCCGGATGACGACCCAGCGCCGCCCCGGCAGACTCGCCGTAGCCAGGCAGGACATTGAGTACACCGGCCGGCACGCCTGCCTCGAGAGCGAGCTGACCCATCAACAGCGCGCTGAGGGAGGTCTGCTCGGCGGGCTTCACCACGATGCTCGAACCGCTCGCCAGAGCAGGCGCGACCTTCCAGGCGAACATCAATGCAGGAAAGTTCCACGGCAGCACCGCCGCTACGACGCCGATGGGCTCCCGGACGATCAGGCCCAGGATGTCCGGCGCTGTGGGAGCAACCCGGTCGTAGAGCTTGTCGATCAGCTCCGCACACCAGCGAAACGTGCTGATCGCCTCCGGGACGTCACCGTCGCGTGTATCGCTGATCGGCTTCCCGGCCTCCAGGCAGTCGAGGGCGATGATCTCGTCCGCGTGCTCCTCGAGCAGGTCGGCATACCGCAGCAACACCCGCTTGCGCTCAGCGGGAGCGAGCCGACTCCATGTGCCGGCCTCGAAGACCGAGCGGGCTGCCGCTACTGCGGCGTCGACATCGGCCGCGCCACATGCCGCGACCGCCGTCAGCGTCTCCCCCGTGGCGGGATTGAGGGTGGTCAGCGTCTCGCCGGACGCTGCGTTGACAAACGACTCGCCTATCAGAGCTTGGCGGGGTGTGTTCGGAAGGCTGATCACTGGCGCGGACTCCTCACAATGCTGACGATGACCTGAAGCGGGAGCTGAGGGCTTCGCGGACGCTCGGAGCGGCGCGGCCGCACTGTGGCTTGCGGCTGGTCCAGCGCAGCCACGCAGTGGCCCGATCCAACTACTTGGTGATGTACTCCTCGAGCACATACTCCGCGATCTCGTGGCTGTCCGGGTGGAACAGATCCGGTGCGTCAGCCCAGGCTTCAGGCCGGTCCAGCTGAGCGACCCAAGCGGCGTGAGCGGCCTTGTCCTCGAACCCCAGCTCCACCATCACGTCGAAGTCGATGCCCTTGGCGGACTCCTCGGGCACGAGGTAGTTGCGCCGATAGACCGGCGGCGACGGCGCCAGGCTGAGCATCAGCGGCACGTGGTGCTGCTCGTACTGCTCGATGAACTCGCCCCGTGTCAGCCCGTCGCGCTTCTTCAGAAATGCGATCACCTTGTACATCGAAACGTGGTCCTTCCACTTGTGTGCCGCGCCCATTCGGCGACAGCGGCGCTTCTCGCCGCACCACTCCGGCGAGGGAGAGCCAAACCATATATGATCAGGCACCCCTCCACAATCGACTACTCCCATTCCGAGTAGAGCAGGGCGGGTCACCCTCACGCCCGAAACTCGCACCACGTGACGCTTGGCCTGAAAACATATACGATACCCTCGATGCATCTCAGCTATCAAGGAGCGACATGGCTCAGACAGTCACCGCAAATCACGTCGGCGTCTCCGTGAAGGACATCGGCCTCATGAAGAACTGGTACGCCACGGCCTTCGGGTTCGAGGAGGCCTTCGCCTTCAAGCTGCCGGACGGGCGCGGGATCATGCTTCGGTCGGAGTCCGGCGGTGCGCAGATCGAACTGTTCGAGGTCGAAGGCTCCACCAGCGGCCCGGTGCAGGGTACTGAGCCTCCGGGCGCCCCGCAGAGGCACGGTTACTTCCACGTGGCTCTGGAATTCGACGATCTCGACGCCGCGTACGCCGCCGCGGTCGAGGCCGGTGGCCAGGGTGTGTGGGACCCGCGCGACTTCGGGGTGCCCGGCCGCCGCGGCTCGTTCGTTTTCGACCCCGAGGGCAACCTCGTCGAACTCGTCGGCGTCTGAGCCGCAGAGACGAATTCGCCATGGGACGACTCGACGGAAAGGTGGCGTTCATCACCGGCGCCGCACGTGGCGTGGGCCGCAGCCTGGCGGTTCGATTCGCCGAGGAGGGCGCAGACATCATCGCCGTCGACCTCTGTGCACCGGTCGCCGGCGTGGACTACCACGAATCCACGCCCGACGACTTGTCAGAGACGGTGAGTGCCGTCGAGTCCCTCGGTCGGCGCATCATCGCCTCGGCAGCCGACGTTCGAGACTTCGACGGCCTAAAGGCCGCACTGGACGTCGGCGTGGCCAAGCTCGGACGCCTCGACATTGTGTGCCCCAACGCCGGGATCAACACCTTCGCCGACGTGGCGGACATGCCCGCGCAAACCTGGCAAAACATGATCGATGTGACGCTAACCGGCGTCTTTCACACCTGCAAGGCCGCACTGCCCCATCTGGCGCCTGAAGGGGCGATCGTGATCACCAACTCGGTCGCGGGCCTGAAGGGTGCTGCGGGGATCGCGCACTACTCGGCGGCCAAGCATGGCGCCGTCGGGTTCATGCGCTCACTCGCGCATGAACTGGCCGACCGAATGATTCGCGTCAATAGTGTGCATCCCACCGGAATCAAGACTGACATGGTCGTCAACGAGGTTTCCTACCGGCTGTTCGTCCCAGGTGACCCAAATCCGACGCCGGAGAAGCTCGCCGAGGCCACGAAGGGCGAGAACCTGCTGCCGATCCCGTGGGTCGAGCCACGCGACATTGCCAACGCCGCTCTGTTCCTTGCAAGCAACGAAGCGCGTTACATCACCGGGGTGGCGCTGCCGGTCGACGGTGGAGCATTCATACTCTGAGCCGAAACCGAGGCGAGGACACGGCACACTCGGGCCGTGTCCTCGCCTCGGTTCACTATGTCGCGACACGAGTTGTCCACGACGTGACGCCAGTGGGTCAGGCACGGAGGGTCGATCGGCTCCGCATGTGCCGCGCCCGTGGCGCGATAGGCGAACGCGATCATCGGGCCGAGCGTGCCGCCGACAGCCCAACGCGTGCCGAAGGCGAGGCGACACAGTTGCCCACCTCGTACAGCCCGGGGATCGGCACATCCATGTCATCGACGACCTGGCCGTCGACCGTGGCCTTAGGTCCGCTCTTGGTGTCCAGCGCTCCGGCCGACACGAGCGCCGTGCAGCACGGGCCGGTGTCGGCGAGTGGCCACATCGCGGGATTCTCGCGTCCCGGTCCTTCCTTCACCGCACCGTTGTACGACTACGAGTCGGTCATGCCACCGACCACCCACCATCGTCATCAGCCGAGGCACGTCGAGCTCCATCTACTCGGCCTCCTCGGCCTGGAACCCACACATCCCCGCTGGCCAGAGACCTGAACGAACTACCCGCGAAGTACAGAGCTAGACGGCAGCCATTGACAAGCCAATGTTTTCATATATGATTAATGGATGTTTGAGTCATCGACTGTGGTCCCGCGGGGCACGACTCCCACCCCTTACAGGTGGACAGAGACGTGGCTTGATGACCCGACGCCCGCAATGTCCCACACCAGCATCGTGATCCCCCGCGATGGTTCCATCGGCCTTGGTGCGGCCGATGAGCCGGCCCTGGTCTTCCGCGATCGCACAGGCAATGTCACGCGCCGAGTCTCGGTGCCTGATGTGATCGAGCTGCACGGCCTGACGCTGGTCGAGGAGGACGGCGAACAGCGGATCTGGATTGCCGACACCGCAGAGAAACTGTACGGCGGCCAGCCCGAGCTCTATATCCAGGCTTCGCTTCCCGGAAAGGTGCTTCAGATCGACCTGAACGGCAATGTTCTGCGTCGACTGGCAAATCCTGATGTCGCCGCGTACACAGAGACGCCGTACGCCCCGTCCGGCGTCGTGGTCGACGAGCAACGTTTCGGCGGGAGTGGCGACATCTGGGTCGCCGACGGCTATGGCGCCTCGCTGGTGCACCGTTACGACGCGGCGGGCAACTACGTGTCGACCCTGGATGGCACCAAGGGAGCCGGACGCTTCCAGGAACCACACGACTTGCTCATCGACCGCCGCGGAGCAGAGCCCCTCCTCTACGTCGCCGATCGTGTGCACGGGCGAATCCAGGTGTTCGACCTGACTGGTACCTTCGTCCGCGTCGTCGGTGAGGGCGACCTCGGTGGGCCGACTCAGATGGCGGTCAGCGGTGAGTACCTGATCGTCACGGATCTCCTCCGCGGCCGTCTGAGCATCTTCGACGGAAACGACCGGTTGGTCACCCATCAGTTCGAGCACTCATCGGCGCCCCAGTCCTGGGGCGATCTCGCCCGCTGGGAGGCTCAGGGGTGGCCCAATGCGCTGTCCGCGGAAGGCATCGTGGCACCTGTGCATTTCGAGCCTGAAGCCTTCCACACCCCTCACGGGATCGCGGTCGCCCCCGACGGCACCGTGTTCGTGTGCGAGTTCGCGCTCCAGGGACGAGTGGCCGTCCTCGATCCCACTCGCTGCTGAGCACCATTGAGCCCCGTGCAACAGGTCACAGGGGCTGGTGTGTGGGGGCGGGCGGGATACTCGTGCTGGTCGCCAGCAGGTGTCTCTGGTGAAGATCGTCTGACGTGCCGGTCTGGGCCAGCTGCAGGGTTCCGCTGCGCCGGTCGCCACGCCGCTCCTACGATCCGTGGCCAGGTCGGTACCCCAGGAAGTCGCGGAAGGGTGCGGGGATGCAGGAGCTGGAGCGGATCACAGCTCGCCGGAGTGAACTGGACGCAGTCGTCGAGGAGTTGACCAAGCGGCTCCAGGATGTCCATACGGAGCGGGAGGAGCTGGTGGCCGAGCGAGCCTGAACCGGCTGGCCGAGCAGGATCGGGCCGCGGCGGTCGTCCCAGCTCCCATGCGGGTGGCGGGACGGCCAGTCCTGCTGATTCCGCACCGCGGCGAGAATCCCGACGAGACCGCCCTGCCTGGCGATCGTGCGGGGCGCGGACGGCCCGGTGCAGGTCAGGGGGCGTCGGCGAGGAGCTGGGCCTGAACGTGGCAGCGCGCGGCAAGCTGGAACCGTTGCGGGCGAAGATGGCCAAGCTCGCCGACTGGGGCTGGCTGCACAAGCGGCGGGGCGGTAGCGGGCCCTGCCCGCCGGGAAGATCGCCACCGTCGTACTGACGGTACTGCGCTGTGACCAGCGGCCGGGTGACCTGGCCGACGGTAACGGGACAACGTACCACCGTGACTCGCCGGGTCCGCGAAGTCGTCGGCCTGCTGGCTGCCCGTGCCCCCCACGCCTGGACCGGGCCCTGAAGAAGATCACCCGGAACGGTGGCGGGGTGGTGCTGCTGGACGGCACGCTGATCCGCACCCGCTGGCGCACCAGCCGGGAGAACCGGAAGAACTACTCCGGCAAGAGCAAATGTCACGGCCTGCTCGCGATCGCGCTCACCGACGAGAAGGGCCGGCTGCTCTGGTCTCCTCGGCCCGGCCCGGGCGAACCCCGGAGATCACCGCCTGCCGCCACGACCAGCTCACGCAGAAGCTGCGGGCGGTTGGCCTCGGAGTCATCGCCGACCTGGGATTCGTTGGACTCGACGACAGCAATCCCGAGGCCGACCCCGCAGTCATCATCGGCTACAAGGCCGCCCGGAACCGGCCGCTCGCACGCGGGCAGAAGCTGTCCAACAAGGTCCTGGCCGCCGTCCGGGCACCGGTCGAGCACGGCTTCGCCCACCTGAAGAACTGGCGCGTCCTCGGCAAGGTCCGCACCGACCGACGTGGGCGACCACCCTGGTCAGGGCCCTGCTCGTCCTCACGAACCGCGAAGTCCCGATGACCGACGATCTTCACCGAAGTCACCCGCCCACGACCAGCACAAGCATCACACCCACCCGTCACACCAGGCCCATGACCTGCAACTTTACGATGCACACTGCTCAGTGACGGCCGCAGTCTGGAATGGAGGGCTGAGGGCCCGCAGTACGAACCCTTGGTCCGTCCGCTTCAACGACGCGACGTACCCTTGCCGACTCGAGGACACACGCCGTCGAAGCGCGATCGCCTCGGCTCACGACATTCCGTCACCGAGGACATAAGCAACATCGACGTTTGCCTGAGTGAGACTACGGACACGACTGCAGGTTGACTGTATGGCAAGCTCTGCCCTGTCGAGAAGACGCCGCCCAAGCCGCGGGAACCCTTCGCGGACGAGCCAACGCACCTCATCAAGACGGGACAGATGCAACCCGTCGCAAGAGAGACCAGGTGGTTGGAACGAGAGTCCAAGAGCTGACAGATGGGCCGCATATTCGTCGGCGAGGGCTCGATGACCGAGCTCCGAGGGGTGGAGCCGGTCGACGGACCAGAACTCGCGGTCGTAGACGCCGGGATGAGCGCCGAGGTCTACATACACGCCCCCGAAGCGGTGGTGGATCTCGTCGAAGATGCCGTTCAGTTCGTCGATGCGATGTTGCATCCGGCGAGCGAGCAGCCTGGGAAGCCCCAAGACGCGCGAGTGATCATGGAACCGTGCGGTGAGCAGGAGCGCGCCGTGCGCGGACAGCTCGCCTGCGCTCTTGAGGAGGTCAGCTCGGATCCGATCCGCGTCCCAGCTTGCACGCATGACATCGCTGAGGCCGACGATCAAAGACGCCACATGTGGCCGATGCTGGAGCGCGGGGCGGAGTTGCTCATAGCGGACGTCCGCAACCGTCGCGCCGGGCCGAGCGACGTTGTGAAACGACACATCGTGGTCCTGTCGCATCGCGTCGGCCAGGAGGCGTGCCCAGCCGCGGCAGCGCCCGGGAAGGGGGTCGCCGATGCCGAAAGTGGCTGAGTCGCCGAGAGCGGCAAAGCGCACGTAGCTACGTCGTACGCCGACCGCGTCGGACCGGTCGTTAACGTTGAGCATGTCGATCACCTCAGATGGCTAGGCGGCTGCCGCAGATGCTGGGGGCTCGATCGTGTGGCTGTCGGGGAAGACGGCGCCACCGTCATCGAAAGCGATCACGCCGTTGCAGAGTAGGCACCATCCCTGCTCCGGATGTGCCGTGCGCACGCGCGCCAGACACGCCTCGCCAGAGTCGGCCGAGGGACAACATGGTGTGTGAGTGCACGTGCCTGCCGACGTCGATCGAGACCGCCGGGCGCGATGAGGCGTCCTGACACCGATCTGAGCCATCTAGGCCTCCTCTCGACTGTGAGCTGAGCCACCCCTTGAGGCTGGTCTCTATCGCGAGCAAGCGCATGGGCAGAAGCACGGATATGGGCGTAGGCAATGACGCCGGACATACGTAGAGCCCGGCGAATGCGACCGGGTACGCCGCCTCCACCAGCCAGACGAGCTCGCGGCCGAGCGCTCGGCCAGGGATAGGCTTGGACGGCGGACAGCATCGAAGGGAGTTGGCCATGGTCAGTGGCACCTCGCGAGCAGCTGGAAATCTGTCTGCCGAAGTGACCAACCTGGTGGGCAGGCGGGGAGAATCTGCCGAGGTTCGGCGGTTGCTCGCTGCGTCGAGGCTGGTGACGCTGACCGGACCTGGAGGTGTCGGTAAGACGCGGCTTGCCATCGATGTGGCTCGCAGACTGCAGAGCTCGTTTCACGACGGTGCTTGGCTGACTGCTCTGGCGCAACTGACCGAGCCGGATCTCCTGGTGCCGACTCTGATGTCGGCTATCGACAACGGAGCCTATGAGTCGGTCCGGGTAGAGGAGCTCACGGCACTCATCGGAGACCGGCAGATGCTGCTCGTGCTCGACAACTGCGAGCATCTCCTGGATGCCTGTGCTGCCTTGACTGCCGAGGTGCTGCGTTCATGCCCGTACATTCGGGTGCTCACGACGAGTCTGGAGCCGTTGCAGATCGACGGAGAGTCGCTGTATCGCGTACCGCCGCTGTCGGTGACGCTGTCAGGGCGGACGTTCGGTGCAGCTGTCGCGGGCTCCGATGCGGTGAAGCTCTTCATGCAGCGTGCTCGCGCGTTCAACCCTGACTTTTCGACCACCGAAGACGAAGAGCGCGCAATCGTGGACCTGTGCCGGCGTCTCGATGGGCTTCCGTTGGCCATCGAGTTGGCAGCTGCTGCCACGCGTGCCATGCCCGTCAAGGTGCTGGCAGAAAGGGCACGCGACGCCTTGACGCTGAGGTCCGCAGGAAGCCGGACGGCGCCATCGCGCCACCAGACACTGCGAGCCACGATGGACTACACATACCAGCTGTGCTCGGGGAAGGCTGGAAAGCTTTGGGCATGTATGTCCGTTTTCCGAAGTGGCGTGGACATCGTGGGACTCGAACAAGTCTGCGTCGGGGACGACCTACCCCTAGAGGACCTCTGGTCGACACTCGCTGAGCTCGTCGACAAGTCCATCGTCAACTTGAACGGTTCCCGTTACGTGATGCTTGAGGTCATCCGGCGGTATGGACAGGAGCGTCTTACCGAGCTGGGCGAGGAGGACGTCGTACGCAGCAAGCTGCGCAGTTATGTCGAAGATATCGTCGACGAGCTGCACTCTGGTTGGTTCGGCCCCGGGCAGCAGGCGGTCCTGGCCCGCGTCCTTACGGAACGGGCGAGCGTGCGGGATGTGCTCTCCGACTATCTTCGCAAGTCGGCTGACCTGCGCAGTGGTCTGCGCGTCGCGGCGAACCTCTGGCCGCTGTGGATCAGTAGCGGCAATCCCGCCGAGGGTCGGCACTGGCTGGACGCGCTACTGACGGCGTCGACGGAGCCAACGCAGGAGCGTGCGGCCGCTTTGTGGGTGGACGCACGGCTCACGCTCATGGAGGGAGACCTCACCGGAGCGCTCCGACTCCTTGACGAGTGTGAGAGCGTCGCCAGCGCCTTGGGCGATCTCGTCAGCCTCGCCCGGGCCACCACGTGCCGCGGCGGCGCCTACCTCTACGCGGGCCGCGTCGAGGACGCCATGCCTTTCCTCAAGCGGGGAGTCAAGCTCGAGCGCAATCTGCAAGACGACAATCCTCATCGTGCGGTCGGCATGGGTGAACTCGCATTCGCGCTGATCTTGCGGGGCGACCTGGAAGGCGCGGAGCAGGTTCTCAACGAGGCGAAGGCGTTCTGCGCGCGACACGGCGAACAGCTCCTCCTGTCCTGGGTCCTGGTCTATCAGGGTCTGGTCGCCCTGCTCGATGAGCGGGTCGGGGATTGCGTAGCGCTGGTCGTTGATGCCCTTGACCGGAAGCGAGCCGTTGACGACCCGCTGGGGATCACCTACGCGATCGAGATCCTCGGGTGGGCGTCGTTCGCCCGCGGGGATGCGAGACGAGCCGCTGCTCTGCTCAGCGCAAACGAGGTCAGAGCTGAACGGCCGGGAACACACCTGATGCGGGACATGCCTATGGTGGAGTGGCACGCCAGCTACGTGGGCCAGGTGCGCGAGCGCCTCGGTGCGCGAGCTTTCGAAGCGGCCTGGGAGCGCGGCCGCCGCCTCACCGGTGCCGACCTGTTCGACTACGCGCTCGCCGCCAAAGTTCCGGCAGTCCACGACGCTCCCGATCTGCCGTTGACGCCCCGCGAACGCGAGATCGCCGAGCTGGTCGCGGTTGGGAAGACCAACAAAGAGATCGCGTCGACGCTGGTCATCGCTCACCGAACGGTTGACACACATGTCGAGAACATCCTGACCAAGCTCGACTTCAAGTCGCGTACGCAGATTGCTGCCTTGTTCGGGGCTCGTGCCCGACCCGAGACCTGAGCCGACGCCAGGGCGTCACGATCGCGTGACAACGAGAGAAGCGGCCCACGCCTGCCATCGAGCCGATCGACGGACGCGGCAGAGACTGGTTACTCAGTCAACCTGCGTACGCTGCTCGGTGCCGGCCCGGCCATCCGCACGAACCCAGCGCACGGTAACTTGACCGCGCCGCGTGAAACGGACCAGGTGACGGCCTACGACGTCTTCGAGGTCGTCGAGGTCGTCGGTTGGTCCGTACACCCGCAGGATCAGCGCTTCACTGCGCGCCTCGACCTCAGCCCGGGCTTCACCGAGCGAGATCCACCCGGTGCCCTCATCATCGGACCATTCCCCGCCCGAGTGCCGCCCCAGGTGGGCCACAAGCTGCTTACCGAATCGTGCGGGTCGCTCAGTGGTCACGACTGCTGTGCTCGCGGCGGTCGGCGCGTTTGTCATGCTGATCTCCTCCGAATACCTACGTCGGGTGTGGGCTCTTCCGAGCACAGGATGCTGGCTCGGTGTGTCATACTGTCGAGCTCGATCATGGTGACCCCACCCCTCCGGCAATGAGGACGAACTCTGCCGTCATCAGCCAAGTGAAGATTCCTTTGAAGGTGATGCGGGCGACGATCGATGTCAGGACGATGCCGACGGCCGTCCAATGGCGTAGACGACACCCATGGGGATGCCTTCGTGCAGCACGAGCGCGAGCATGCAACGAGATCAGCTATCCCAGGGCCAGGAGGCCGACCCAGATCCTGCGTCCGGTTCCGTGACTCGCCACACGTAGACACAGGGTGGCGCTGACCTCGCTGATGATAGCGACAGGCAGGAAAACCCAGCTCACGGATGGCCTTCCGTGCGGGGTGTACCCCGATTCTCAGCCCGGATCTCGACGGCGAGCACACCGATGATGACAAGTCCGATCCCCGGCAACATCGTGGGGCTGAGCGGGGCATCGAAGACGCCGGCACCCATGAGGGCGATGAAGGTGACGCCGCAGGCGCCCCAGATGCCATACGCGACCCTCAAGGCCATCCCGCATCGAAGTACCTGGGTCAAGAAGTAGAACAACTGAGGTAGTCGGGGCGTACAGGGCGGGGTTCTGCTGGACCGCGCAGGCACAGCGTTGCCGTCACCTCCGTCGATCACCGCACTGAGGAACAACCTTTTGGCATGAGGCTCCATCATTCGCTCTCAGTAAGCGACGGTGAAACGGCGACGTTGCTGCTTGGACGTTTCGATCTCGTCCACGATCGCCACGGCGAGGTCCGCACCCGAGATCGGGCTGTAGCCGCCCTCTGAGTCAAGCAGCGGTGTGTCGGCGCCGACCCGGTAGGTGCCGCGCCGTTCTTGGGGGCCTGGGTATCCCGGGGGTGGACTCAGGAAGGTCCAATCCAGCTCCGTCTCGTCGAGGATCTCGGCGTAGTAGTCACGTGCGGCATGAACGCCGGCCTCGAACGGATCGGGGTACTCGGTCGTTTCGAAAAGCTGCCGCCCGTCCTCGCCGTACAGGCTGCTGGCCCCGCCGACCACCAGGAGGCGTACGCCGGCGGCCTTCGCCGCCTGGTGGATGCTTCGCGCCCCGGCTAGGAACTGGCGGTAGAGGTCCGGCGCCGTCCAGCCCGGGTTGAATGCGCTGATGACGGCGTCGACTCCCTTCAGGGCTTCGCACAGACGTGGAGTGTCGTGAACGTCGACAAGAACCGGCTCGACCCGGTCGGACGGGTCCACAGCGCCAGCTCGGCGGACGATTGCCACGACCTGGTGGCCCCGGGACACCAACTCGGGGAGGACTTCAGCTCCGACGCCGCCGGTAGCACCGATCAAAGCAATACGCATAGGATTGACCATGCCGTGTACGATATCCTATCGGATCCGATCCATATTCGAGCCAAGACGCTCGTTCGCGCCGCTCCATGTATTCGCCCTAGGAGATCCAGTGACCGACTCCTTCACGCTCACCCTGAGTTGCCCCAACCGGACTGGGATCGTGCACGCTGTGAGCGGCTACCTGCTCAAGTACGGCTGCGACATCGGTCAGCACCAGCAGTTCGACGACTCACTGAGCAACCTGCTGTTCATGCGCACCCAGGTGACCGCCCCGCTCGACATCGATCTCGAAGCAGTCTCGCGGGGATTCGAATCGGTGGCCGCGGAGTTCCAGATGAGCTACCAGTTCAACGACCGGCAGAGTGCACGCATGCTCGTCATGGTCTCCAAGCTGGGCCACTGCCTCAATGACCTGATCTTCCGATGGAAGGCCGGCTCCCTGGGCGCCGAGATCGTCGCGGTCGTGTCCAACCACGAGGACCTGCGCTCGATGGCCGAGACTGCCGGCCTCCCGTTCGTGCACGTGCCGGTCACACCGGAGACGAAGGCAAGCGCCGAGATCAGGCTCCTCCAACTCGTCGACGAGTACGACGCCGAACTCGTAGTGCTCGCACGGTACATGCAGATCCTTTCCGACGAGACCTGCAAGGAGCTGTACGGTCGCGCGATCAACATCCATCACTCTTTCCTGCCGGGATTCAAGGGCGCCAAGCCCTACCACCAGGCGTATGAACGTGGCGTGAAGCTCGTGGGAGCAACCGCGCACTACGTGACCTCAGCCCTGGACGAGGGCCCGATCATCGAGCAGGAGGTCATTCGCATCGACCACACCTACGATCCGCGGGCGCTGCAAACCGTCGGCCGGGACGCGGAGGCTCAGGCCCTCTCTCGGGCGGTGCGCTGGCATTGTGAACGCCGAGTGCTCCTCAATGGGCAAAGCACTGTCGTCTTCCAGTGATCCCGTGGCGCGGACTCGTCCAGCGATGCCAGCAGCAGGGGGCATCGCCGGACGCCTACCGCGAAGCACCGCGCTTCCTGCACGACGACCTGACGCCCGACCGGGCAGCCGACCTGCGGCGTGATACCAGAATCATTCGCGCTCGCACGCGACTTGCCCGGCTCGGTGATCCGCAGAACCAGGTGAAGTCGGTCTACGTCGCAGAGACAGCTGGCAAGTGGCGAGGCCGACAACGCGCCACACGATCACCTATGATATCAAGCACGATATCGACGAGCGATACGTAACGCGAGGGCCGGGCGACCCCGCGACTCTGACAGCGAGGGAGACATCAATGGCGCGTTTGGAAGGCAAGGTGGCGTTCGTCACCGGCGCTGCGCGTGGCATCGGGCATGCTTGTGCAGTGCGCCTTGCGGAGGAGGGTGCCGACATCATCGCCGTCGACCTGGGCAGGCAGGTCGCAAGCGTGAGTTCAGAGATGACCACCCCCGGAGGGCTTTCAGAGACGGTCGCTGCGGTGGAAGGCCTCGGTCGGCGCATTGTCGCGTCGATGGCCGACGTGCGCGACTTCGAGGCAGTCAAGGACGCGCTGGAAACGGGCATGGCCGAACTGGGTCGACTTGACATTGTCTGTCCGAACGCAGGGATCGCTTCTCATGTCGCGGTAGCAGACATGCCACTTCAGACGTGGCGGGATGTGATCGACATCAATCTGACCGGAGTCTTCCACACCTGCAAGGCTGCGATCCCGCACTTGGCCGATGGCGGCTCGATCGTGATCACCAGCTCGGTCGTCGGCCTGAAGGGTGGCAGCCACATCACACATTACTCGGCCTCCAAACACGCCGTTGTCGGCTTCATGCGCTCGCTCGCGCACGAGTTGGCCGAGCGGATGATCCGCGTGAACACGGTTCACCCAACGACGGTGAACACTCCCATGCTGCATGAGGACGAGATGATGCGGCTGTTCGTCCCAGGAGTGGAGCATCCCACCCTGGAGCAATTCGCGGAAGCATCGAAGGCGTTTCAGCTGCTGCCGGTGCCGTGGATCGAGCCACAGGACGTTGCCAACGCCGTTGCCTTCCTCGCTAGCGACGAGGCGCGCTACATCACCGGTGTCACTCTCCCCGTGGACGCGGGCACGCTGGCGCTCTAGGCTTCCGGGGAGAACTGAGGTTCCTCGGCATCTTCCGTGAAGCCGCCCAACTGGCCAGCAGGGTGCGGCGTTTGAGGATCGAATCCAGCTCGTCCGTAGCGCTGGCGTTTGATCGTCTCAATCCTGTTCACGTGTCCCTCGACGGCCCTGGAGTTCCAGGGCAGGGTCAGTCCGGCGGTGGCAGCCGCAAGGCCCTTGCGCAGGCCATTGGCGAAGACACACAGGTCCTTGATCTCACTCTGTTCGACTTCCTCAAGCCAGTGGGTGAGGCGGTAGCCGTCGCGGCGACGGAGGATCGTCGCGAAACTGCGTGCGACGATTGCGCTGCACCACAGCCCCCCCCGTTATCTTCTTCGCGGTCCTGCAAGAGGGCCGCTGGCCTCCGGGCCCGGCATGACTGTGTCCCCCTGTCCACGATGACCTGGGGGGTGGTGTTCACCGGGCCCGAGAGGTGCCGTCGGAGACGCTGATAAGAGGTCCGACTACCGCCCCGCCGAGCGCAACGCCCGGCAGTTCGTGGGCGGCAGGTCTGCATAACGTGGATGCGTGAGTACGACACCGATGCCCAGGCCGGCACCGCATCAAAGGAGTTGAGAGCCCGATGTTCGACACCGGCGACGTGGGCGTGTTCCTCGGCCTTGACGTCGGCAAGACCGCTCACCACGGCCATGGGCTGACCCCGGCCGGCAAGAAGATCTTCGACAAGCCGCTGCCCAACAGTGAGCCGAGACTGCGGGCCGTATTCGACAAACTGGCCGCCAAGTTCGGCACCGTCCTGGTGATCGTCGACCAGCCCGCCTCCATCGGCGCCCTGCCGCTGACCGTCGCCCGCGACACGGGATGCAAGGTCGCTTACCTGCCGGGACTGGCGATGCGGCGGATCGCCGACCTCTATCCGGGCGAGGCGAAGACGGATGCGAAAGACGCCGCGGTGATCGCTGACGCCGCCCGCACCATGCCGCACACCCTGCGCTCGCTGGAACTCACCGACGAGATCACAGCCGAACTCACTGTCCTCGTCGGCTTCGACCAGGACCTCGCGGCCGAGGCAACCCGCACCAGCAACCGCATACGCGGCCTGCTCACCCAGTTCCATCCCTCGCTGGAACGCGTCCTGGGACCACGCCTCGATCACCAGGCCGTGACCTGGCTGCTCGAACGCTACGGATCCCCCAAGGCCCTGCGGAAAGCAGGCCGTCGCCGGCTTGTTGAAGTGATCCGACCCAAGGCCCCGCGCATGGCCGCCCGGTTGATCGACGAGGTCTTCGACGCACTCGACGAGCAGACCGTGATCGTCCCCGGCACGGGCACCCTCGACATCGTGATCCCGTCCCTGGCCAGCCAGCTCGCAGGAGTCCATCAACAACGCCGGGCCCTGGAAGCCCAGATCAACACCCTGCTGGAACAACACCCTCTTTCCCAGGTCCTGATCTCGATGCCGGGGGTCGCGGTCAGGACCGCTGCTGTTCTGCTGGTCACCGTCGGCGACGGCACCAGCTTCCCCAGCGCCGCCCATCTCGCTTCTTACGCCGGGCTCGCCCCGACGACGAAGTCGTCGGGGACCTCGATCCACGGCGAACACGCACCCCGGGGCGGCAACCGTCAGCTGAAGAGAGCCATGTTCCTTTCGGCGTTCGCCGCCCTGCACGACCCCACCTCCCGCAGCTACTACGACCGCTGCCGGGCCCGGGGAAAGACCCATACCCAGGCACTTCTGCGCCTCGCCCGACACCGCATCAGCGTGCTCTTCGCGATGCTCCGCGACGGCACCTTCTACGAACACCGAACCCCACGCCTCGCTTGACCAAAGACATAGAGGCACCCCCCCCAGGGAAGCGGCGACCTCGGCAGCAACGACACGTGCGTCGGCGCCCGAACGCCGCCACGCCACGGCCTTGTCGCACGCTGCGGCGAGCATCGGTGCGATCAGGGAGGGTCCTCCAGGAGAGCGGCGGCCACGAGATCTGGATACCTCTGGGCTAGCGTCCACGCAGTCATGCCCCGAGCGGGTGGTTCACCAAGACGACCGGCCTGTGCTCGACGCAAGCCAGGATGTGGGCGACATCCGCGCAGTAGTTGTCGAGTACGCAGGTGCCCGGAGCGTGGCCAGACAGTCCATCTCCGCGCGATTTTCAGGATCCGGCGGTCGTCGGTGATCTCTGCCGGCAACCGGTCGTAGTCGGCCGAACCGACAGAGAGCCCGTGCAAGAACGCCACGGCGGGGCCGTCCCCCGGGACCGGCGACCTCGACGTTCAGCTCGACGCCCTCGCGGAAAGCCTACATTCACCCCCCAAAACATTGACTCATATCATATATGTTGTCATACTCGCTTGCGAGTCGGAACAGACGTACAGTTCGGAGGACCGTCCCTGATGTCCGTCACCACCGGTCAGCCCGCCACCACCCGTCACGGGAACTCCTACTTCACGAGCCTGCCGCGCGAGTGGTACACCTCGCCAGAGATCTTCCGGAAAGAGATCGACAAGATCTTCCATAGGCAGTGGATCTATGTCGGCCATGTCAGCCAAGCGAAGAACACCGGTGACTATTTCGTGGCCCGCGCGGCCACCGAGAGCATCATCGTGACCCGGGCCAAGAACGGTGGCCTCCGGGCACACTTCAACGTCTGTCGCCACCGGGGCTCGCAGCTCTGCGACGAGCTGTCCAGCGGCAACACGAAGCGATTCGTGTGCCCCTACCACAACTGGACGTACGATCTGGACGGGAAGCTCGCCGGTGCTCCGGCCACCCGCGACGGCGTCGACTTCAACTACTCCGAGTTCGGGCTTCAGGACGCGTACGTGGACACGTTCCATGGCTCGATCTATGTGTGGCTCGGTAGGGAGCAGCCTGCGTGCACTCTGCGCGAGCAGCTCACGGGTGGGGGACAGTTCCCGATCGACGACGCGAGGATCGAGATCGCAGAACCCGAGCGGCTGAAGCTCGCGCACGAGGTGCGCTACGAGATCAAGGCCAACTGGAAGCTCATGATCGAGAACAACATCGAGTGCTACCACTGCATCAGCGGTCATCCTTCGTTGATGGTGTCGTGCGATGCGACGAACTACTTCTACGAGCGCGACGAGGAGGGTGGGCTGAAGATCAAGGGGGACGGTAGCTACGGCCTGCGACCTGACATGAAGACCTTCTCCATGGATGGCGAACTCGTCTCGAAGAAGCAACTGGGCGCGCTGGAGCCTGGCGACAGCATCGTCTGGGTCGACAATTTGATGTGGAACGGCACCTGCTTCTTCACCGACCACAGTCAGCGAGGAATTGTCAACCCGCTGACGGTCGACACCTGCGAGTTGTGGATGCAGTGGTTCGTCCACGAGAACGCCGTCGAGGGTGTGGACTACGAGGTCGGCCCCCTGACGCAGGTGTTCAAGGAAGTCGCCGCAGAGGATCACGCCTTCGTTGAACGCAATGCCCGCGGAGTGAAGTCCAGTCGCTACGTTCCCGGGCCGAACAACGCGCTCCGTGAGACCGACATGGAAGCCGCGTTGACGATGTACCTGAACATGATGGAAACCTGACCGGGGCTGCGGCTCGCGCCAGTCGCGACGCAACTGGCAGTCAGGTGCGCCGCGGCTATCCCGCAGAGTCGGGCGGGCACAGGCCGGAGGCGTCGGCGACGAGTGCTTGCGAGCTTCGTGGTCCTGGCAGATCGTCAGTACGATCATCTCTTCCGCTGCATACGCGCCAGCAATCTCCTCAAGGCCGCCTCGCACCTGGTCGGGTGTGCCGACCACAGTGCGCCGCCGCGCGTTCATACCGTAGGTCTTCTCCCCGAGCCCATAGGAAGGCAAGGGCCTCCTCGGGTGACGGCACTACGATGAGCCGACCTTCGTCGAACAGCACCGCATCCGTCATGCGCGTTCTCGTCACGAGCAGCGGCGCCTCTTCCTCCGTGTTAGCCAGAGCCCACATGGCTACGGATTGCCGCGGGCCCGCGAGGCGTTCGCTTGACTCGAACCGGCTGTGGTACACCCTCGACCTGGGCACCTCGGGGATTGACAAAGCCGGCAAAGGCGTAGGTCAGGCCGAGCTGAGCCGTTAGAAAGCGCCCTTTGCTCACTCGAGCCAGGGCTCAGGCAGGTGCGGTCGACCAGGAAGGGTTCGGCTCAATCTCTGGAGCGGGTGGCCGTCAGGGAACGCCTAGTCAACGTAGGCCAGCAGCTCGACCAACTGGCCGAACAAGTCGTCCGGCGGTGTATGCGCACGATCACGCTGAAGCGCTTACCTGGTGAGGGCGTCGGTGCCAGATGACCTGCCGAAGCCGAGATCGATCCGATCCGGGCACAGGCCGCCGAGCACGCTGAAATTCTCGACGACTTTATACGGGCTGTAGTGCGGAAGCATGAACCGCCGCTACCGACGCGTATGTGAAGCGTCGCAGCCGCGAGCGGGCCAATGGGAACTTCAGGCGACGCTCCGCCACCTGGCAACGATGGAAGCCTCGGACGCCGACATGGCGCGCGAGATCCAGCGTGTTGCGCAGCGCCTGAGCCCTCGTGCAGCCCTCCGGCAGTGGCGACTGATCGAGGACACTCAGACGCAATCCCTTTGATGTCATTCGTATATGAAAACGACGAAGCGTCGACTTTGCACAGTCCCCCGCGCTGCTCACTACCCCACAAGGGCGTCACGTGGGACGTGAAACCCTCTTCTATTTTCGTCTGAAATGCTATATGATTTGGCCTGACTTGAAGAATGGTGCTCGCACAAAGGGAGAGATGAATGAGTAGCAGTGCCTCTGATGCGCCGCGCGAGTTCCAGGGGGACTGGAGCATGGACCTGGTGTGGCCAGAGGGGCTCATCGAGAAGTCCTTCGATCACAGCCCCTTCCTGCCCTACGACCCGCACATCGGGCTCTACGCGACCGAGATGGGCGTGGCGCAGCCTTGGCACTTCACCGACTGGCGCGATGAAGGTATGTCGTGGAAGGAGTCGTGCTACCTGCACGCCGGCCTGAACCCGACAGCCACGATCCGGATCACGGGTCCCGAAGCCCTCGACTTCCTCGCAGCGAATTGTGTCAACAGTTTCGCGAACTTCCCCGTCGGTCGTGGAAAGCACGCCATCATGTGCAACGACAACGGCTTCGTCGTGGCACATGGCGTGCTGCTGCGGCTTGGTGAGGAAGACTTCATCACCTACTGGCTGGACCCGTACATCACCGATCGCCTCGAGGAAGGCGGCTACGACGCCGCAGCCGAGGACGTGACCGGGAAAGTGTTCCTCTTCCAGCTCGCAGGCCCGCGCTCGCTTGAGGTGCTCGAAGCGGCGACGGCCGAGGACCTTCACGACATCAAGTTCATGGGCCACCGTCCCAGCAACGTCGACGGCCACGAGATCACCGTGCTGCGCATGGGCATGGGCGGCACCCTCGCCTACGAGGTGCACGGCCCCGTCGAGAGTGCACGGGCGGTGTACTCCGCATTCATGAAGGCTGGAGAGAGATTCGACATCCGCCGGCTCGGCTGGGGCTCCTACATGCTCAACCACACCGAGAACGGCTTCCAGCAAGGTGAATGGCACTTCGTCCCGGCACCGTACGACGGATCTGACAACCAGGATGCGGTGCCCGGACGCCGGATGATCGGGAGCCTCGGGCCAGACATCCGTGAGCGCTACTGCAGCCCTGTCGATCTCGGCTGGTCGAAGATGATCAAGTTCGATCACGACTTCCGAGGCCGCTCCGCGCTCGAGAAGCAGGTGGCGAACCCTGAACACACCACCGTCACCCTGGTGTGGAACGCCGATGACGTTGTCGACGTGTACGCCTCACAGCTGCGCGACGAAGACCCATACCAGTTCATGGAGATGCCACATGATCTCGGGTACTTTTATAGCTCTGAAGGGGGTTACGCCAACAAAGCCGACCGGGTGTCCCGGAATGGCCAGAAGGTTGGCTTCTCCTCCGGACGGGTGTACAGCGCGCACTCCCGCGAGATCCTCTCGCTCGCAGTCGTCGACGTCAGCTGCGCCAAGCCGGGCACCGAAGTCACGATCCTGTGGGGTGAGCCCGGCTCCCGTCAGAAGGAGATCCGTGCCATCACCGCGCCCGTCCCGTACCTCAATCTGACCCCCAACAAGGATTTCAACGTGGATTCGATCCCTCGTCCGGGCTCCGCGTCGTAACGGAATAACTTGGTTCACGTTCAGCGAGCGACGGACACGAAAATGAATCGTGGGTGCGTCGGTCGTGCCCTCGACGTGCCACTTGTAGAACTTGAGTACTCGGATGCGTCGGCCGCGGTTCGGATGGCCCGTACTTCTCGGGCGGGTCACCGATGAACAGGGGCACGGCGTGGCTGTAGACGTCGATCCACTTCCGACGGTCTTCGTACCACCGGGAGAACAGGGCGTCGCGCAGCCCTTCGGGACGCGCGACGCCCTGCTTGACGAGTCTCTCCGCTGAGGCGTTGGACGCAGCATCCAGGTCTCCTCGCTGGTGCCCGCTGCCGACAGCCCGCCAGCAGCAGACTGGATGGAGGGCTTCACCTCGACGCTGCCCTGCTTCATCGCCTCAGATCCCGACCTGCAAGTTTCCAGTACGAACAAACTGGAGGCGAGCCGCAGGCCGGAACTGCAACGGCATGTCGACGCTCTCTACGACGCCTACCGCGACGGCGTCCGCGAGGCGCTCGCCTGCTTCGGCGCGTCCCAGGAACTGGTGGAGATCGTCTTCGCGGCCCTGGAGGGGTCACCCACCAGGGCACCACGGGCGACCCGAAGCACACCGAGAAGGGATTGAAGCGCTGTGTCGGCTCCTCGCGGCGTACCGCGAACAGGCGTCGGCCTCGGTGTCCGGTACTACATTGAATGGATAGAAAGAATCCGGCGCGACGAACAGCAGGGCCGGTCATGACGGGTATCAGCAACTCCCACGGCACAGGACCGCAACCAGGGAACGGCGTTTCCGACGCGCTGATGGTCAATAGCGCAACCGTTGTGCTGGACGACGGCATGCGGTTGATCGGATGGAGCCGGGAAGCCGAGGAGCTGTTCGGCCACCGTCCCCTCGACGTGCTCGGCCGATCCGCCGACGAGATCCTGGCGGACACCGAGACGGGCGTTGGCCTGTGCTCGCCCGGCGACGGACGAGCAAAGGATCTTGGGATCCGGCCGGTGCGCCACCGCGACGGCCGTTCTGTGTACGTCGCCCTGGCCCTCAGCCCGCTGTCCCACGGCGCCGCCGGGGCGGCGTGGCTGGTCACGGCGACGGACGTGGAAGTGCTGCACCAACGGTCCCTTGACCGAGCCCTGCTCGTGGGGATCTACCGCGAGTTGCCCTTCTACGTGGTCCTCTACGACACCACCGCCCGCGTCCAGTGGATCAACACGGCCACCGAGAAGCAGTTCGGCATGCCGCTGCGAGAGGTCGCGGGCAGGCTCGTGAAGGACATCTTTCCGCAGGGCGAGGTACTCAGCGAGGACGGGCGGCAGCCGACCGACATCGAGGGCATCGTCGAACACGTCGCGCGGACCGGTGAGCCGATGATCGACGTCCGCTTCCGAAGCCCCACCCCCCTAGAGCCCCATCGTGAGCACGTCTGGACCTGCTCATACTTCCGGCTTCAGGAGGAAGGCCAGCGAACGATGGGAGTCTGCGAGGTCGGCCTAGACATCACCGACCGTTACGTGGCCCGACAGCGCCTGGCTCTGCTGAGCCGGGCGAGCGGAAGCATCGGCAGAACTCTCGACATCCGGCGCACGGCGGGCGACCTGGCCGAACTCGTGGTCCCCGAGTTCGCGGACACAGCCACCGTTGACCTCCTGGAACCGGTACTGAGGGGCGAGGACCCCCCGCGGTGGGACAGCAGCGCACCGCCCATATTGCGCCGAGTCGCGGAGCACACCCATCGCGCGGCGGCGAGCGGCACCGTGCCCGCCGCCTCGGACGCCGCACGCCTGCACTGCCTGACGGCCACCGAACCGCTGACAGATCCGGCCACCGGCGCGCTCGTCGCACCACTGAAGGCCCGGGGCACCGTCCTGGGCCTGGCGACCTTCGTACGATCCGAGCCGCACGCCCCCTTCGACAGCGAGGAGATCGCGCTCGCCGAGGAACTCGTCTCCCGTACCGCGGTGTGCGTGGACAACGCCCGTCGGTACACACGCGAACACGCGACCGCCCTCATGCTTCAACGAGACCTGCTACCCCGCACCCTGCCCCGGCCGGCCGGGCTTGAAATCGCCCACCGCTATCTGCCCGCCGCCGGACCCGTGGGCGTCGGCGGGGACTGGTACGACGTCATCCCGCTCTCGGGAGCCCGTGTCGGGCTGGTGGTCGGAGACGTGGCGGGACACGGCATGGGCGCGGCAGCCACCATGGGCCGCGTGCGCACCACCGTGGCTGCCCTGGCGGCACTCGACCTCTCGCCCGACGAACTGCTCGCCCGTCTGGACGACCAAGTGGCGCGCACAGGCACCTCTGAGTCGGCGGGCGACGCGTATGAGGACCAGGCTCTGGGCGTGACCTGTCTGTACGCAATCTACGATCCGGTCTCGCGGCACTGCGTCATGGCGCGGGCAGGCCACGTCCCTCCGGTTCTGGTCACCGCCGACGGACACGCCGAAGTAGTGGATCTCCCGGCCGGACCACCACTGGGTCTGGGAGGACTGCCTTTCGAGAGCGCCGACATCGAGCTGCCGGAGGACGGCATGCTCGCCCTGTTCACCGACGGACTGGTCGAGAGCCGGCAGGAGGACATCGACGTCGGTATCCGCACCCTGTGCGAAAGGCTCTCACGATCTGGGAACAGCCCACTGGAGGAGACCTGCGACGACGTCATCCACGCACTGCTGCCCCAGTCACCGGAGGACGACGCGGCACTGCTGCTGGCACGTGTTCACGCTCTGGCGCAGAACCTAGTGGAGACCTGGGACTTCCCTGCCGATCCCGGAGCGGTGGCCCGAGCGCGGTCGCTGGCCTGTACCCGGCTGGCCGCATGGGGTGCCGACGAGGCCGCATCCTTCATCGTCGAGCTTGTCGTCAGTGAACTGGTCACCAACGCGATCAAGTACGGTGGATCCCCGGTCCGTCTACGGCTCATCCGGGAACGCGGACTCATCGTCGAGGTCTCGGACGGTGGGCACACTTCCCCCCACCTGCGGCGAGCCGCGACGGAGGACGAGGGAGGCCGTGGCCTGTTCCTCGTGGCCCAGCTGACCCGGCGGTGGGGAACTCGCTACACGCCGACAGGAAAGACGATCTGGACCGAGGTGTCACCGCCCCCTACGGAGTTGCCGAGCGCTCTGTCGGCAGAGGCCTTCTGACAACTCGGCCGGCGACGGACCACAGCCCCCTGAGGACTCAGGCCTGTGGACGGCGCCCGGCTGGCGGCGCGGTGCCGACGGTGCACCGTCCAGGAGAGCAAGGCGGCGTTCCTCGCCGCGCTCCTCGACCCGGAGCACCGCCCGCCGCAGCCCCTCCGCGACGCTGCGGCATTGCTCGTCCCGTTGCCCGGTGACGAAGCGCCATCGTCACCCCCTTCAGCGCCCTGCAAGGCCCTCGCCGAGCAGAAGACCGCCACCTGAAAAACAAGTACGCCCTACGCGCGGGAGTCGAGAGCACCATCAACCAGGCCCTCGACATCACCGGCATCCGCCCTCGGCCTACCGAAGGTCCGTCTCCGACACGCCTTCTTGTCGCCGTTCGTGCCACCACGAGGCTGCCCAGGCGAGCAGCACGCCGCCGATGGCGTAGGCGGTGAGGACCCCAGAAGGCGGGCGTGATGACGTTGCCCAAGAAGTAGACGGTGTTGCGGACGGGGGTGGTGCCCGCGCCCGGCGGGAGGGCCTGACCTATGGCGCTCCAGAAAGGCCGGGAGGAGCAAGGCGGGGTAGACGCCGCCGGAGCTCGGGTTGCCCAGGACGACGAAGACTGCCTGGCAAGCCGCACGTGACCGCCGATGGTGGTCCGTGACGTATGTATGGAGCGGCCGTATGGGCCGCCCGTCGGGGCGGCCCATGGGAGACGTGGGTGATGCCGCCGCCTGAGGACGGGCCTTCTTCCCGCGTTTGGGGCGGGTTGGGAAACCGGCGTCAGGTCAGGCGGCAGCCGCTGCCGCGCGGGTGCGGCAGCACCGCTTGAGGAGCGAGCGGACGGTCACGAGGGCCACGAGCGCGGCAATTGTCGCGGTGGTCCAGTAGGGGCCGCTCAGAGAGATGATGACGCGGAGTCGGGCCAGGGGGTTCCGGGATAGGTCAGTGGGGTCAGGTCCTGCAGGGCGGGCGTGGTGCCGTCGTAAGGGAGGGCGGCGAAGACCTTGCGTTCGTTGCTGAGCGGGTCGTTCTCGACGGCCGAGTGCTTGTTGATCACCAGGGTGGGGCGGTCGGTGAGGTTGTACCGGCTCCAGTCCGCGCGTCCGGGGTTGCCGGTTCTGGCGAAGGTGGTCCACAGGTCCTGGACGTGCTCGGACAGCTGCTCTCTCCAGGTGCCGGTGCCGTAGAAGTCGGGGTCGGCGGTGAAGTTCCCGAAGACGAAGCCCAGGTCGATGGCGTGGGGTGCGCCGTACTTGCCGCCGTCCTTGGGCGAGGGTGCGGTGAACAGGCCGATCCAGACCGGAACACCGCGATGGGCGAGGACCTCGGCGGTTTTGATGGAGGGGGCGCGAAAGGCGACGTCGCCGGCGAGGGCCATGGCCACCTCCCCCTCGGTCAGATCGGGGCGGTTCTTGCGGTAGGCGGCGATGGCGGCGTCGGTGTTGCTCTCGCCGACGAGGTTAGTCAGCCAGGGCCGGTAGAGCACCTCGGGCATGTGCTCGGCCTCGGGGACCTCCTGGATCCAGTACCGGGCCTCGTCGCGGGTGGTGGTGATGATGACGGGAACCTTTGGACCGTCCGGGGAGGCGAGGCGCTTCATGGGATTCTCGGGCAGCAGCTGACCGTCGACGACGGGACCGAACGCGGTGTCGGAGAAGTCACTGTCATACAGGTCGTCGGCCGCCTGCTGGAGCTTGTCGGCGCTGAGCTTGCGCAGATCGGCGACGGTGGAGGCACCAGCGAAATCTCGGTAGGCGCGGGAGACCCTGCCTGCCTGCTTGCGGTCGGAGATGTTGGCGGAGGTGCCGCTCTGCAGGATGGCGCGGTGGTAGAGGCCGTCGGACTGCGGGCTGCCCATGATCGCGGAGATGGAGATGGAACCGGCGGACTCGCCAAAGAGGGTCACATTCGATGGGTCGCCGCCGAAGGCGGCGATGTTCTTGCGCACCCACTGCAGGCCGGCGATCTGGTCGAGCAGTCCGTTGTTGGCGCTGTTCTCGTACTCCTTGCCCAGGTCGGACAGGTCCAGGTAGCCGAAGGGGCCGAACCGGTACTGCAGTGTGACCACGACGACGCCCTTGCGGGCCAGGTCCGCGCCGTCGTAGATGGGCTCCGCAGCCGTGCCCTCCACAAACCCGCCGCCGTGGATGAACACCAGCACCGGCTTCTTGCCGCTGCCCGCGCGCGTACTCGGGACGGGCGTCCAGACGTTCACGGTCAGGCAGTCCTCCGAGATCGGTATCCCCTTGGGGACGATCTTGGCGCGTGGCTGTGGGCAGGCCGCGCCGAACTTGGTGGCGTCCCGAACGCCCGACCATGACTGCGCGGCCTGGGGCCGTCCGAACCGGAGGGCGCCGGTCGGGGGTGCGGCATAGGGGATGCCCTTGAACGCCTGCACGCCCTCACCGGCCTGCCCGCGAACCTTGCCGGCAGTCGTCGTCACCACCGGCGACGTGTCGTCGGCGATGAGCGTCAGCAGTTGGCGCATGATCATCCTCTCGTTTGCAACACTGTTTCAAACGTCAATATACAACAGCGTTGTAGGCTGTACTCTGCAGATTGGAAACCAAGGCGGAGGAGATTCGGGCACATGCCGACTGAGGTGGAGAGCACAGAACGCAGGCGCCAGATCGGCAAAGCTGCACTACGCGTCGTTCGTGAACGTGGAGCGGCCCAACTCACCATCCGCGCGGTGGCCGACGCCATGGGCGGCTCCACCAGCCTGGTCACCCACTACGTCCGCAACCGGCGTGAACTGCTGATCCTCGCCTTCACCGCCGTCGAGCACCGGTGGGCCGCCGAAGAGAACCGCCTGGCCCAATTGCCCGCCGCTGACCGCATCGACTACCTCGCCCAGTGGGGGGCGAACTGGTCAAGCGAGGAGGACGAGGTCCTCGCAGCCCTCCTGCTGCACCTCCTCACCGAGGCCAGGCCCGCCCCGGAAAGCCTCGCCGTCGTACACCAGGAACTCGATGCCTGGCGCCAGGCACTTGGCGAGGCCGCGGAGGCCGCCGACATCCGCTCCCCCTGGGCGTCCGCCGACCTGATCTACCTCGTCTCACGTGGCGCCATGCTCAGCACCCTGGAACACCCCGACGCATGGACCGCTGAACGCCTCGCCGCTGCCGCCCGCAACCTCAACCGGCTCCTGCGCCCCGCCCATCCGTCCTCGTCCGGCCGTGCGTAGCCGACGCCTGCTGCACTTCCGGCAAAACCGCGACCGGAGACCCTGGCCGGCCCGCTCGCCCAGCCGGTGACTCCCGGAGTGCGGTTCGGGCCGTTCCAGATGGTCTCCTTCGACGGCTGCACCTCGATCAAGCTCCCGGATACCGAGCGCAACGTGGAGTGGTTCGGACCCGGCAGCCGTGGCGGGTATCCGATGCTGGAACTGATGACCCTGGTGGAGACCGGCACCCGTGCCCTGATCGGCGCCGTGTTCGGCACTCCCAGCGACGGGGAGACCTCCTACGCTCGCAGGCTCCTGCACCACCTGGGCCCCGGCATGCTGGTCCTGTGGGACAAGGGTTTCGACGCCAATGCCTTCCTCGCCGCCGTGCACGACACCGGAGCCAGTTTCCTGGGCCGTCTGCGCGCCAACCGACGCACCCCGGTCCTGAGCCGACTCACCGATGGCTCCTACCTCTCGGTCATCGGCACCGTCCCGGTACGCGTCGTGGAAGCGCAGATCACCGTGGCCTATGACGACTGCTCGTTCACCAACTCCTACCGGCTGGTCACGACACTGACCGATGCTCGTCGGTACCCCGCCCCGGCCCTCGTTGCCCTTTACCACCAGCGCTGGGAGCACGAGTCGGCGTATTTTGCCCTGCGTCACACGATCACAGACGGCCGGGTCCTGCGTTCAGGCGACCCAGTCGGGGTCGAGCAGGAGATGTGGGCCCTGCTCGCCCTCTACCAGGCACTTCGGACCGTGATGGTGGAGGCCGCCGAGTCCCGGCCGGGCACCGACCCGGACCGCTGCGGCTTCACCATAGCCATCCAGACCGCCCGCGACCTCGTGGTCCAAGCCGCCGACGTCATCAAGCCCGGCACCCTGGGCAACCGCACCACCGGCGTCATCGGCAACCGGGTCCTGGCCGGGCTCCTCCCGCACCGGCGCCCCCGCATCAGCACCCGAAAAGTCAGGTCACCTGTCTCCCGGTACGCCGAACGCCAAGACGACGGCCGCCCCGACACAAGCCGCCTGGTCACCGACCTCGACGTCACCATCCTCGAACCCGATCCCAACCTGCCCACCGTCTCACACGACGATCGGCACACACCGGCCGCCGACCGGCGCCGACAGCACGTCCTGGACCTCCTTCACGCAGAACCCGACCGCCAGTGGCACCCCCGCGACCTCGCCCGCCACCTCGGCGACATCACCCTCGGCACGATGTACCGACAGCTCGACAGATGGGCCGTAAACGGACTCATCTCCAAGACCGGCCCCGCCACCTACAGCAGCCCGAGAACTCGCTCAACCCCCTTCCCACCAGCGGAAATACGCTAAGGGCTTGCAGAGAATTAACTCGCTGTCTTGATCTTTGGTGTCGGGGTGATGCCGAGGCGGGTGGCGAGGTCCGCGAGGTCGTCCAGGGTGGCCAGTCGAGTGGCGGCGGGTTCGATGGTGTGTCCGATCGCGTCCAGGAGTCGGCGGGTTTGGCTGATGGCGCGGTTGAGGGTCACGGGTGTGACGGTGAAGAGCGGGGCGATGGCGACCTGGGGGAGCTTGAACCGCTGGTAGAGGAGGGTGGCCAGGAGCCGGTCGACGAGGGTGAGGCCGGGGCGGCGGCCGGTGTAGAGGCCGGCGGAGGGGACTTTCCGCCGGTCCCCGCCGCGTCTTTGGTGAAGGTCTTCTTCCCGCTGGAGCTCTCGGGCGGCTCTCAACTGGGTGATCAGCTGGTCCCACTGGTCGTGCGGCAGACCGGTCAGGTCCGGATGGGCCAGCCAGGCGCGACCGGGGCCGGGTAGATCCTGAGGCGGGATGGGAGGGATCCCGTCCCGGCAGTGCGACTCGGGGCGAAGGGTGTAGTTCCAGTCACCGTGCCAGTCGTGGCGGCTCAGAGGCAGGGCGTCCATCTGCCGGTCGCCGATGCGGATGCCGGTCTCGTAGGCGGTGGTGTCGAGTTCGGCGTGGACGCTCAATCCGGTGCGGGTGGTGGTCGCGGCGATGGACTGAACGATGACGTCATGGCTGGTCAGGGGCCTGCCGCGCCAGTTCATGGTGATGTGGGCGAACAGTCGGTGCTCGATCCGATTCCACTTCGAAGTTCCCGGCGGAAAGTGACACACGGTGATGTTCATGCCTGTTTCCAGGGCCAGGGCGGCGAGTTCGGCCTTCCAGGCGCGGGTGCGGTAACCGTTGGAGCCACCGGCGTCCGCGGTGACCAGTAGCCGTTTGGCCTGCGGGTAGTCGTGCTGGCTGCGGCCCTTCCACCAGCGGCGGATGGATTCCACGGCGAAAGCGGCGGTGTCGTGGTCGGTGCCGACACTGACCCAGCCGGTGTTCGCGGCCAGGTCATAGATGCCGTAGGGCACAGCTTTCCCGAGTTCTTTGTCGGGGAAGTCATGGGTGCTGACCTGCACGGGGTCACCCGCCGGCCGCCACTCGCGGCCGCCGTTCCTGTACGGCCCGACGATTTCCTTCTTCTTCGTATCGACGCTGATCACCGGGTCGCCAGCGGCCTGGTGGGCCTTGGCCTGCTCGTTGATGTAGCGGAACTGGCCGTCCCGGTCGGGGTGTTGTCTACCTTCGACGGTCTTGGCGTTGCCCTGGAGGCTGAAGCCTTCCTCGCGCAGTACGTCGGCAACGGTGTCGGCGGATATCCGGTGGCCCCGGCGGGTGAGTTCGCCGGCCAGATGGCGGGTGGATTTCGTCGTCCAGCGCAGGGGCGACATCGGATCGCCCCGCACGTCCGGCTCGACCAGAGCCAATAGCGCCGGACGCAGCCCCGGGTCCAGATCGACTGTCCGCTTACGGCCGCCGCCCGCCCGGCGCACCCGCCCCAACGGGGCCTGTCCGGAGTCAAGTTCGGCGACACCCAGAGACACCGTACCCTCGCGCACCCCGGCGGCACGGGCGACCAGCCCGATCCCGCCATGGCCGATCGACCGGGCCTCCGCGCCCATCAGCAGACGCCTCTGCCGCTCATCCAGATGTGGCAGGACCGCCTCGAACTTGGCTGCCAGCTCGGCCTGTTGTCCTTCCAGAGCGCCCATAGCAGACCAATGAACCACGGAACGTGAAGCTACGGGTTAATTCTCTGCAAGCCCTAAGGGCTTGCAGAGAATTAACTCGCTGTCTTGATCTTTGGTGTCGGGGTGATGCCGAGGCGGGTGGCGAGGTCCGCGAGGTCGTCCAGGGTGGCCAGTCGAGTGGCGGCGGGTTCGATGGTGTGTCCGATCGCGTCCAGGAGTCGGCGGGTTTGGCTGATGGCGCGGTTGAGGGTCACGGGTGTGACGGTGAAGAGCGGGGCGATGGCGACCTGGGGGAGCTTGAACCGCTGGTAGAGGAGGGTGGCCAGGAGCCGGTCGACGAGGGTGAGGCCGGGGCGGCGGCCGGTGTAGAGGCCGGCGGAGGGGACTTTCCGCCGGTCCCCGCCGCGTCTTTGGTGAAGGTCTTCTTCCCGCTGGAGCTCTCGGGCGGCTCTCAACTGGGTGATCAGCTGGTCCCACTGGTCGTGCGGCAGACCGGTCAGGTCCGGATGGGCCAGCCAGGCGCGACCGGGGCCGGGTAGATCCTGAGGCGGGATGGGAGGGATCCCGTCCCGGCAGTGCGACTCGGGGCGAAGGGTGTAGTTCCAGTCACCGTGCCAGTCGTGGCGGCTCAGAGGCAGGGCGTCCATCTGCCGGTCGCCGATGCGGATGCCGGTCTCGTAGGCGGTGGTGTCGAGTTCGGCGTGGACGCTCAATCCGGTGCGGGTGGTGGTCGCGGCGATGGACTGAACGATGACGTCATGGCTGGTCAGGGGCCTGCCGCGCCAGTTCATGGTGATGTGGGCGAACAGTCGGTGCTCGATCCGATTCCACTTCGAAGTTCCCGGCGGAAAGTGACACACGGTGATGTTCATGCCTGTTTCCAGGGCCAGGGCGGCGAGTTCGGCCTTCCAGGCGCGGGTGCGGTAACCGTTGGAGCCACCGGCGTCCGCGGTGACCAGTAGCCGTTTGGCCTGCGGGTAGTCGTGCTGGCTGCGGCCCTTCCACCAGCGGCGGATGGATTCCACGGCGAAAGCGGCGGTGTCGTGGTCGGTGCCGACACTGACCCAGCCGGTGTTCGCGGCCAGGTCATAGATGCCGTAGGGCACAGCTTTCCCGAGTTCTTTGTCGGGGAAGTCATGGGTGCTGACCTGCACGGGGTCACCCGCCGGCCGCCACTCGCGGCCGCCGTTCCTGTACGGCCCGACGATTTCCTTCTTCTTCGTATCGACGCTGATCACCGGGTCGCCAGCGGCCTGGTGGGCCTTGGCCTGCTCGTTGATGTAGCGGAACTGGCCGTCCCGGTCGGGGTGTTGTCTACCTTCGACGGTCTTGGCGTTGCCCTGGAGGCTGAAGCCTTCCTCGCGCAGTACGTCGGCAACGGTGTCGGCGGATATCCGGTGGCCCCGGCGGGTGAGTTCGCCGGCCAGATGGCGGGTGGATTTCGTCGTCCAGCGCAGGGGCGACATCGGATCGCCCCGCACGTCCGGCTCGACCAGAGCCAATAGCGCCGGACGCAGCCCCGGGTCCAGATCGACTGTCCGCTTACGGCCGCCGCCCGCCCGGCGCACCCGCCCCAACGGGGCCTGTCCGGAGTCAAGTTCGGCGACACCCAGAGACACCGTACCCTCGCGCACCCCGGCGGCACGGGCGACCAGCCCGATCCCGCCATGGCCGATCGACCGGGCCTCCGCGCCCATCAGCAGACGCCTCTGCCGCTCATCCAGATGTGGCAGGACCGCCTCGAACTTGGCTGCCAGCTCGGCCTGTTGTCCTTCCAGAGCGCCCATAGCAGACCAATGAACCACGGAACGTGAAGCTACGGGTTAATTCTCTGCAAGCCCTAACTACCCGGCCTTGGGTCAAGGCCCCCCGAGAGCCCTGGACATGAGCGTGCACCTCCGGGTCGTCCAACTGTTCGCCCAGCTCTGCGGCCTCATCGAGCCACCGGTCGGCGGTCGCGAAGTCGCTCTGCAGCAGTGCCACCCAGGCGGCAGCCCACAGGGCCCTGGCCCTGGCCAGGGTGGGCTCAGGCGCGGCCGCCAGGATCCGGTCGAACGTCGCCAGTTACCCGTGGCTGGTGTCGGTGTCCTTGCTGATGCTGTCGCTGATGACGCGCTCGAGGAGGGTGAGGACGTCGTCGAGGGGGTAGTCGGAACCGGCCAGGGCGTGGTGGAGGTTGATGCCGTCGACGGCGGCGAAGATCAGCTCTCCGAGGACCTTGACCTGATCGTCGGAGAGGTCGGGCAGGTCGGGAGCCTGCAGCAACTGGGCGAATGCGCCGATGGTCCACACGTTGAGGCGGGCCAGCCGGATACGCAGGGCATCGTCGCGCAGGGCGAGCGCAGTGATGTCGAAGTAGGCGCGGGCGGCTTCGCGGTCCTGGCACATCCGGCTGACCGTGGCCATGTAGGCGTGCCATCGGTCGTAGCCGGAGTCGAGGTGACTGACGTTCTCGGCGAGGTCGGCGACGGTGTCCGAGTAGAGCAGGTCCATCAGGTTCTCGATGAGTCCGTGCCGGGTGCCGAAGTGGTAGGAGACCGTGGTGACGTCCACGTGGGCTTCCCTGGCCACGGCCACAAGGGTCAAGCCGCCGGTGCCATGGCGCAGCAGCACGCGGTGGGCTGCCTCCAGGATGGCGCGGGTGGTGCCGGGGTAGTCCTCACGCCGCTGCTGCAGAGGGCTGCCCTGGCCGGAGGGGCGACGCACGACTTCGCGAGGGCGGCCCCGGCCTCGTTTGGTGGGTTCGCTGCTCGGCGAAACCTCGTCCACGTCGATGTCACCTCTGGTGGCGTGAGCCGCTTCAGCGGCTGTGATGTGCCGTCATGATAGGGCGCGTGTGCGGCGGGACCGAGGTAAGCATGTGAACGGTGAACTGTTTTTGCTACAGGTTTGCCAGCAAGTCGGCTTTGGCGGCGGGCAAAATGGGGGTGTCGGCGGCCCGGGAGTCGAGGGCGGCTCGGACAGCGTGGTGTCGCTGGTGGGTGAGGCCGAGCCTGAGGCAGCACAGGATGCCGGGGATGAGCCACACGGCGGTGCCGATCGACATCAACAAGCGGATGGCCTCGCGGGCGGTGTGGTTGGGGTGCTCGCCGCCGTGGTAGCCGGCGGCTGACAGGGTCAGGCCGACGAACCAGACCGCGAGGGCGGCCAGGGCGGTCTGGGCGAAAGCCGCCAGTCCGTACAGGGCTCCTTCGCGCCGCTCGCCGGTGCGCAATTCCTCGATGTCGCTGACGTCGGCCAGCAGGGACCAGGTGGTGACGGCCACGGCCATGCTCCCGGCGGAGGAGAGCAGGATCAGCGTCCACAGCAGTACCTGGTCACCGGGATGCAGCAGCAGGAACAGGCACTGGGTGAAGAACCAGCCGGTGGTGAAGGCGACGTAGGTGCGTGTCTTGCCAATGCGGCTGCTCAGGTACTGCACCAGCGGCAGCCAGGCGAGCCCGGCCATAAACCACACGAGCAGCAATGCCGAGGCCATGCTCTGGCTGAGCTGCATGATGTGGAGCGCATAGTAGAGGTTGACGGCGCCAGTGACGCTGATGGGGGCCCAACCGAACATCAGTGCGCCGAGCAGACGGCGCACGGTGGGTGAGCGCAACATCGCGAACTGGTCCCGCATGCGGGTGGTGGCGGGTTCAGCAGCCGTTTCACGGCCCCTCGCGGTGGCCCATGTGATCAGGATTCCGGCGGCCGCGAGCAGGGCGGTGACGGCGGCTGCCGTGGACCATCCGGTCCTGCCGCCGCCGAACCATCCGGCCAGCAGCAGGGGGGCGACCGCGCCGACCAGCGCGCCCATCTGGGAGCAGGCGGTGCGCACGGTGGCCAGGGCGGTGCGTTCTGGCGCGTGGGTGCTCAGCTCGGCCCCGAGGGCGCCGTAGGGGACGTAGAAGAAGGTGAGGCAGGCGGACCAGGCGATGACGACGGCGCCGAAGTACAGAGTCTGGGCTATCCCGCTCCATCCGGGATCGGTGAACAGCAGCCACGAGGTCACCGCATAGGGGACGGCCGCGAGGGCCAGGAACGGCAGCCGGCGGCCGTGCCGGCTCTGCAGCCGGTCGGAGCGCAGGCCGATGTAGGGCTGCAGCAAGGTGTTGCACAGGGTTCCCAGCAGCATGAGCGTGCCGCCGAGAGCCGCGCTCGCGTGGACAATGTCGGTGAAGAAGTACAGGAAGAGGGCGGTGAAGGAGGTCCACACCACCGCATTGGCCCACTCGCCGCCGCCGTAGCCCCAGCGCACCGCCCGGGGCAGGGCCGGGACCAGTGCGGCCGGGGTGGCTGCCTGGGCGGTCATCCGGGCTCCCCCAACACGAGGACGTCGAGGTGGGAGGGTGTCTGGGCGCTGTGGTGGATCGTCTGCCGGGCGGTGCGCATGGTGACGCCGTCTCCATCGGGGCCGGTGTTGAGGTTGCGGTCCCAGCGGTCGAAGGAGCTGCTGGAGACCTCGATGGCGATGCGGTGACCGGCGGCGAAGCGGTAGCCGGTGGCGGTGAGGGAGATGTCGATGTGTCGCGGTGCGCCGTCGGCGGGGGCTTGCGGGGTGTCAGTCTGATCGGTGTGCGAGAGGCGGCAGATACCTTCCTGGACGAACTGTGCGTGCCCGTCGGACGCGATGTCGATCAGTGCGGCGGTGAAGTCGGTGCCGGGGGCGGTGGTGCTCACCGCAAGGCGCACTGATACAGGGCCGACGATGTCCGTGGGGCGCTCCAGTGGTTCGCTGCGGTAGACCAGTACGTCGGGCCGGCGGTGCAACGGGCGGCGGTCTTCCAGCCCGCGGGTCATCGCCCACAGGTCCTTGCCCTGCCAGGACCGCACCGGATCGGCGGGATCGTAGGTGAACTGGATGTCCGGCTCGGGGCCGGTGGGAGCCATCGGACTGAGGGTGCCGTCGGCGTGCAGGTAGAGCCGGTAGGGGCGGGCTTCCGGCGGCGGCCATGCCGTGGTGTGGTGCCAGCGGTCGGCGCCGGTGATGTAGAGGCTCACTCGGGGGCCGAGGTCCCGGCTGGCCATCACCGCGTCGATGAACTCCAGGACCCGATCCCAGGTCCGCGGCCCCTCCGGGATGGCAATGCGGCCGATGCGGCCGCTGTGGTCGCTGCTGGTCTCGTGGTCGGTCGGACCGATGACCAGGCGCCTGGGAACCTCCGGTCGGCGTACCGCCAGCTCCTGCCAGGCCTGCAGCGCGCCGGGGAGCAGGACGTCGTACCAGCCGTCCCACACCATGACCGGCACCTCGATCTTGTCGATCAGGTGACGGAAGTCCAGCTCCTCCCAGCGGGCCATGCGGGTGGGGTTGTCGACGGCGTCGCGGTAGTTGTCGCTGGGCAGACCAGCCGCCTCCGACATCTCCCGCAGCGGCAGGTGCTCACTGTCGAGGCGGTACCAGTTCAGGTATCCGCTGCCCGCCTGGTCGCACGCCCACATGGCCGTGCTGCCCAGACACAGCGCCCCGCCCTCGTACAGCATCGTGTACATGTCCAGACCCATGTCGCCGGGGGCAGTGCAGACCACCGCGGGATGCTGAGAGGCTGCGCCTGCCCAGGCGGTGAAGCCGTAGTAGGACTCTCCGGTCAGGGCGACCCGCCCGTCAGACCAGGGCCGGCGAGCGATCCAGTCGATGGTGTCGTGGCCGTCGTCGACCTCGTTGACGAACGTCGTCCACTGTCCCTGTGAGCCGAAGCGCCCGCGCACGTCCTGCACGGCGCACGCATAGCCGCGCCGGGCCCAGAAGCGGCCCACGGCGGGCATGTATGTATAGCTTTCGCGGTTGCCGTACGGAACTCGGATCAGCACCGCCGGGAACGTCCCCGGCGCGCGATCACCGCCCGACTCCGCGGGCAGGTAGACGTCCGTGTTCAGGGCCACACCGTCCCGCATGGCGACCATGTGGCTCTCGCGGACCGCTTTGGCGTGGCGGGCCGCAGTCGCGGACGGCAACTCTTTGAACGGGGTGACCAGATGCTTGCTGGCGGCCATGTACAGGCGGGTGAACGCCCACTTGGTATCGGCGATCAGGTGCGGCATGTCGGTCCTCGTCGCTCGGGCGCACACGGCGTCTTCAGCTGGTGGCCGCGGACGCTAGTCGTCCGGGGTGCGAAGACCATGGGAATAATTCACGGCCAGTGAGCGCCCGCCCTGTGAACCGCAGGGGCCGCACCCAGCTGGGATTCCTCCGGGATGACCGGCTGGCTCCGCGTGGTCGGCCAAGGGTCGGGGCAGATTCGGTCAGGACGGGTGCGGTTCGGTCCCGTCAGGTGGCGATCACGCCGCCACCGTTGTCGTGCACGATCACCTGAATTCACGGACGGAGCAGTCGGCGACCAACAGCGTTCCAGGCCGTCCGGCCCGCCAGCCGACGCGACGCGGCCAGTGCCTCCTCCTGGACGGGGAAGTTGCCTGGAGCGCGGCGCAGTGCTGACACCCGTTGGGGTCAGCTGCCGCACGCGCATGGTCCGGCTGTACCAGTGAGTGATGGCAGCCCGGCTCCGCCGGGACCAGCGATCACGACGCTCCGCGCCGCGGGTAGTGAACATGCCGTGTCCGGCTCCGCCGGACCAGACGCGGCGACGCTCCGCGTCGCAACCATCAGATTCGCTCCACCACCGGGCTGAAGCCCGATGCACTGCGAATGAACCCCGATCGACCGGGGCGGGCTGGACACAGACCGCCGACGCACCGGGGGGTCCTTCCTGCATTTCGAGCACGCACAGGTCAGACCGAGAACGCGAAGGGGCACGCTGGTCGCGCTCCCGGGCGCCGGCACCCTGGGCAGCTCGAGATCATCCGGGTCGAAGTCCTCGCGTTGGGCGAGTCCATCGACGCGCTGGCACGTTGCGCACTGTGCTTCCCAGGCGACGCTGTCCGTTCTTTACAGAAAGCCACCGCGTGCGGCAACCCACACAGCACACGGTGCGCACGCTCCCGAACCGGTTCTCCACGTCCGTCCCTGCGCCGATGACTGCGGGCTATCTGAGCGCGATGATCGCGGCGACGGCCGCGACCACCGTGCCGATGGATCCCAGGGCTGCCACGAAGAGGCCCCACGGAGCCCAGCGGCCCGATTGCTGGCTCCCAGAGGTGTCCGGGGACTGGCCGCCGATGGTGAGGGACAGCTGGTTCTGGTTCCCCTGAATCCTGATGTCCCGCATGACCTGACTGACCCTCGCAGCCGAAAGGGCCGGTGCGTCGGCAGAGGTGCTGGCCCGAAGCTCGGTGACGAGTTGCACGAGGCGGGTGCGCACCTGATCCAGCAGACCGTGGAGGGTGGCCGGGCCCACGTTCCAGTACACCGAGGTGATGTTGATCGGTGCCCGTTGTTCCTGCGCGATGAGCACGGCCAGTTCATCCGCCCCATGCGGGACGATCTTGATGCTGCCGTTGACGGCATCGGCCTGCTGGGCCAACTGGGCAAGCTCGGTGACGCCGTTGCGGATCAGGGCCGGTTCATCGACGACAGCCCGGCACGCCGCAGGGATCGCGTAGCGGTTGACCGGCTGGGCATTGTTCTGGAGCACACCGCCGCCGGCGGGGGTCAGGGCGTCGATACACAGTCCGGCGTGCACCAGGCGATAGTCAGGTAGTTCTCCAGCGGGCACGTTGTCGTAGCCGCGTAGCTCGCGTTCCGCCCATCGCCGCAGCTCCGCGGACCCCGTCTGGCTGCCCAGCACGAGGCATTTGCGCAGTGCGCCGCTGAGGGGACGGGTCTCATCCAAAGCGTCCTGCTCGATCTGCTGGAGCAGATCAATAGAAGTGGATTCCACGGTTGTTGATCGTAGTGAGGACCACTGACAGCGGGAGTGTCGGTGATTCCCGTGCACCGTGCATCCCAGGCTCACTCAGCGTTTCGGGCTCGTGTTGCGTGCCTTTTCTGGAGCGTTCTTGTGTCCGCCGCTGACCTGCGGCGGACGAGGTCTTCGACCAATTCTGTCCCGTGCGGGTGGGCAGCGGTCGGGATTTTTTCCCTCGGTGTCCTCGCCCCAGAGGGCTAGCGTCCCTGACGACCAGGGGGAAACGGGCCGATCGCCCGCATTACGAGGACCGATATGCCATACCTGACCGCCTGAGCCGGGGGGCGCTGACGCGCCGGTGCCGAGCCGCCGTCACCCGGATGACCGCCGGGCCGGCTCACGTTTTCGGCGCGTACCGCACACCCGGCGCCACCTAGCACCTGCTCGCACCGGGCCCGGCTGGTGACTCCATCACCTGCCGCAGCGCCCGCCAGAGCACCCTGAACCAGCCCCTGGCCTGCCAGCCCGGGAGGCGCCTCTTCACCGCCGAGGCGGCCGCTGGCCGGGGGCCCGATGCGGCCAAGGCATCGGCTCTCGCCACGTTTTCGCAGAGAAAGGCACACGCATGACCTCCTCACCGGTGCACAAGACCGAGCCGATTCCCGAGCGGTCGGCCTGGCCACTGATCGGCCACGCCCTCGACATCCCGGAGGGAGCCGAAGGCCTGACCTATCTGATGCAGGAGGCCAAGGAACTCGGCCCGGTGTTCAAGCTCCGTATCTTCGGCGAGGAGATCCTCCTGGTCTCCAGCCTGGACCTCGTCGCAGAGCTGTCGGACGAGTCCCGGTTCCGCAAGAACGTGCACTCCGACCTGGTCACCTTGCGGGAACTAGGCGGAGACGGGCTGTTCACCGCGTTCAACGACGAGCCGAACTGGCGCAAGGCCCATGACATCCTGATGCCGGCGTTCTCCCTGGGCGCGATGCGCGGCTACCACGCGTCGATGCTCAGGGTAGCCCGCGAGTTGATTGCCACCTGGGACTGGGACGTGGAGCAGCGCCCGGTGGATGTGGCCGCCGACATGACCCGCCTGACCCTCGACACGATCGGCCTGTGCGGGTTCGGCTATGACTTCGAGTCTTTCCGGCGGGATGAGCCGCACTCCTTCATCCCGGCCCTGGCCAGGGCCCTGGACTTCGCTCAGGTCCAGGGTGAGTCGATTCCCGGCACGGCGCTGTTCAGGTGGAAGAAGGCCGAACAGTTCCGCAAGGACGTCGCCCTGATGCAGGAATTGGTCGACGACGTGATCCGGCAACGCAAGGCATCGGGGGACCGCAGCACCGACGACCTGCTGGGGCGGATGCTGCACACCTCCGACCCGGTGACGGGCGAGCCGCTGGACGATGTCAACATCCGCCACCAGGTGATCACGTTCCTGATCGCCGGTCATGAAACCACCAGCGGCGCCCTGTCCTTCGCCCTGTACTACCTGACCAAGCACCCCGAGGTGCTGGCCCGCGCCCAGGCCGAGGTCGACGCGTTGTGGGGCGACACCGACGACCCGGACCCGAGCTACGCGGACATCGGCAAGCTGGCCTACATCCGCCAGGTCCTCAACGAGGGCCTGCGGCTGTGGCCGACGGCCCCCGGGTACGCGGTCGAGCCGCTGGAGGACACCGTCATCGGCGGCCGGTACCGGGTGCGCAAGGGCGAGTCCCTGTTCGTGCTGACCCCTGCCCTGCACCGGGATCCTGCGTGGGGCGACAACGTCGAGCTGTTCGACCCCGAGCGGTTCACGCCCGAGCAGGAGGAAGTCCGTCCCGTCCATCTGTTCAAGCCGTTCGGCAACGGTGAACGCGCCTGCATCGGCCGCCAGTTCGCTCTGCACGAGGCGACGCTGGTGCTCGGCATGCTCATCCACCGCTACCGGCTGATCGACCACGCGAACTACCAGCTGCAGATGAAGCAGTCGCTGACCATCAAGCCGGACGGGTTCACCCTGCGGCTTGCCCCCCGCACCAGCGGTGACCGCCGCCTGCCCGCCGCGGCCGCCGTTGCCGTGCCCGTGGCCCAAGAGCGGCCCGCCGCGGTGCGCGTGAACGGCACCGCGCTGCGCGTGCTGCACGGCTCCAACCTGGGCACGTGCGCCGGCATCGCCCGTGACCTGGCCGCGGACGGCGACGAGCACGGTTTCACTTCCTCGGTTGCCGCCCTCAACGACGCCGTCGGTCAACTCGGCCCCGATCAGGGCCCTCTGGTGATCGTGGCCGCCTCCTACAACGGCCGGCCCACCGACGATGCCGCACAGTTCGTGGCCTGGCTGGAGGAGCTGGCCCCGGGCACGCTGGAGGGAGTCTCCTACGCCGTGCTGGGCGTCGGCGACCGCAACTGGGCCGCCACCTACCAGCGCGTCCCCACCCTCATCGACGAACACCTTGCCGCCGCCGGCGCCACCCGCCTGCTGGAGCGCGGCGCCGCCGACGCCGCCGGTGACTTCGCCGGCACCGTCGACCGCTTCAGCGGCGACCTGTGGGCCACCCTGCTTGAGGCCTACGGCGCTCCCTCGGACGCCGAAGCCGCCGCCGTCACCGAGGACACCGGCACCGACCAGGGACTGTACGAGCTGCAGGACGTCTCCGAGCACGTCACCGGTCCCCTCGCCGCCCGGCACGGCCTCCAGCCCATGACCATCCTCGACGCCTACGACCTGGTCGACATGTACGACCCGGTCGACAGTGGGCGCCTGGTCGGCCGCCCCAAGCGCTTCCTGCGGCTGCGGCTGCCCGACGGCGTCACCTACCGCACCGGCGACCACCTCGCCGTACTCCCCCGCAACCCGGATCACCTCGTGAAGCGGGCCGCAGAGCGGTTCGGCCTCGATCTGGAGCGCACCGTGCGGCTGCAGACACGCCGCCGCAGCCGCAGCGCCCTGCCCGTCGACCGGCCGCTGACCCTGCGCCGTCTGCTCAGCGACTTCGTGGAGCTGCAGGATCCCGCGACGCCGGAACAGGTCGCGGTGCTGGCCGAGCACACCGGCTGCCCGCCCGAGCAGCGCCCCCTGGCGGACCTCGCCGCAGCCGACCCGGACACCTTCCACGAACAGGTCACCGCCACAGGCCGCAGCGTCCTGGCCCTCCTGGAGCAATACCGGGCCTGCGAGCTGCCCTTCGAACGGTTCCTGGAACTGCTGCCGGTCCTGCGCCCGCGCCACTACTCCATCTCCTCATCTGCCGCGGCCGCCCCCGGCGAGGTGGACCTGATGGTCTCCCAGCTGTTCGCACCCCACCGCAGCGGCCAGGGCCCCTTCCACGGCATCGCATCCAACTACCTGCAGACCGTGCCGGTCGGCGAAACCCTCCAAGCCCGGGTGCTGCCGTGCAACGAGTCCTTCCGACTGCCCCAGGACACCTCCGTCCCCGTGATCCTGGTCAGCGCGGGCACCGGACTGGCCCCCTTCCGCGGCGCCGTCCTCGACCGCCACCACACCGGCTCCACCGGCCCCCTGCTCTGCTACTTCGGCTGCGACCACCCCGACATCGACTACCTCCACCGCGAGGAACTCGAAGCCGCCGAACAGGCCGGAGCCGTCAGCCTGCGCCCCACCTTCAGCGCGACCCCCAAGGACGGCGCCCGCTTCGTCCAGCACCGCATCGCCCAGGAGGGCGACGAGGTCTTTACGCACCTCAAGGCCGGCGGACGCGTGTTCGTCTGCGGCGACGGCCGCCGCATGGCCCCCGCCGTACGGGAGGCTTTCATGACCATCTACAGCACTCACACCGGCGCCGACGACGACGAAGCGCGGGCCTGGCTGGCCTCGCTGACCGAGTCCGGCCACTACGTCGAAGACGTCTGGGCCGGCTGACCGCCAGCCGCCGACCTGCACCCCCAATCGCGTCCGGGTCCAGGCCTCCCCTCTCGGCCCGGACGCTCCCTTCGCACGCTCCAGTACCGGACACGGCACCCGAGCGCCTACCAGTTCTGAGGTTACTGACGATGCTCCCCCTCCCTCCCGCTGCCGTGCCCGCCTGCCAGGCGGCCCTCCGCGCAAGGGGCATCCAGTGAAAACAAACAGCGGCCCCGCGCTGACCTTCACCGTCGCCGCAGCCCTGATCGCCGGAGTCACTCTCGGCAGCAGCGGCACCAACGTGATGCCCGTCTTCGTCGACGACTTCGCCGACCGCTTCGACCTGTCCAGCACCAGCGCCGGACTCGTCGCCGCCAGCCAGCTGATGGCGGTCGCGCTCGCCACCCTCCTGCTCGCCAACCGCGCCGCCCGCCCCGGACGCGTTCGCATGGCCCGCAACGGGCTGGCCCTGGCCACCGCAGGATTCATCGGCGCCGCCGTCGCCTTCGACATCCTCACGCTGATCGTGGCCAGCCTGCTACTCGGCGCCGGACTCGGAGCCGTCTACGCCGCCTCCACCGCCGCCCTGGCCGGCGCCGGCGACGACGCCGACAAGACCTCCTCGATCACCATCACCGGCGCGGTGTGCGCGAGCGCCCTGCTGCTCCTCGCCGTCCCGGCCGTCAACGAGTCCACCGGCGGAGGCACCGGCTTCTTCCTGCTGGCCGTGTGCTGCCTGCCCGGCTGGTTCCTGGTGGGCCGCCTCCCCGACGGTCCCGGCCCGGCGAGCGGTCCTTCCACGACCGCCCCCAACGCAGCCTCCCGGCCGGCCCATCCCTCCGCCACACTGCTGGTCGGCGCTGCCCTTCTGTCAGCCGTCACGCAGGGCGCCTGGTCCTACGCCTCCGTCCTTGGGCGCGACCACACCGGTATGTCTGCCTCCGCGCTCTCCGCCGTCCTGGCTATCTCCAGCGTCGTCGCACTGGCCGGAGCCGTAGCCGGACCGCTCGCCGCGAAGCGTTTCGGCCGCCTGCGCTCGATGGCCGGGTTCGTCATCGTCGAAGCGTTCAGCATGGGGCTCCTCATCGTCACCCACAGCCCTGCCCTGTTCATCGCCACCGCCGTTGTCTGGCAGGCATGCCAGCTGGCCGTCCTGGTGCAGATGCTCGCGGCCGCCTCGGTCATCGACTCCGCCGGCCGGTGGGTGGCCGCCCTCAGCGGCGCCGGAGCACTCGGCGAAGGCATCGGCCCCCTGTCCGTCGGCGCGATCATGGACAGCTTGGGCGTTGACGTCCTGAGCATCCTGCTCGCTGTCGGAACCCTCCTCGCCTCACTTCCGCTCCTCAGGATGACCGCTTCCAGCGCCGTGGCATCAGACGCCGGTGTCGCACCCCACCCGCAGGCCACGCCCATCGCGAGGACGACTACCGAGAAGCCGGTCTCACCAGCGGAATGAAACAGCCGCTCCGCGGTGCGACAGCACACCGTGGAGTCTCTGCGCGGGCACGGATGCCTCAGGCAGCCGCCACACCACCGGCGATCCGGACCGTCGGTACGCCACCCCGGACGGGACCTCGGGGTCCCGTCCGGGCTCTACGAAAAGGAGTCTGACTCTCATGTCCCTAAAACAGACGATCCCGGCCGGCAGTCCCGGCCACAAACGGCGCTCCCGGTGGCTCACCGGAAAGTTCCTGGTTCTGTTCCTCGCCGTCGCCACGCTCCTGGCAGGCACCGCGCTGGTGGCGCCCCAGTTCCAGGAGAAGGCCAGCGCCATCGACGACGGGCGGGACATCACCTGGGACGTATCGGGTGGGCAGAAGGCGTACGACGCCATGATCAACGCGGTACGCCAGCGGGCGACCGGCGGAAGGGTGCTGCGAGAAGGGATACTGCAGACCGATCCCTCCCTGGACCCCAACAATCCTGCCAACGTCTTCGCCATCAACCTGCAGGCCAGTGCCCTACCCGGCAGCTCGGACGCGAACAGCGTCCGCCTGATCATGCGAGCGCGGGACCTGTTCGTCATCGGCTATCAGGTCACGGGCGGACGAGGCCCGACAAACCCCCACTTTCTGCGAGGCGACGCTCCCGGCGGGATGACGGGTGACCCGCTCAATTTCACGGGCAGCTACACGGACCTGGAACGGGTCGGCCGCCAGGAGCGGGCCGGCCTGAAGCTCACCCTGGAGGGAATGAGCACTGCGTACAGGACCCTGCGAGACGACGCCAACGAGAACGCGGTAGCCCGGTCGCTGATGTTGTTCGTCATGACCATCGCGGAGGCTGCGAGGTTCGATCCGCTGCGGCAGAATTTCAGGGGGGCCTTCGACGCCAACGGCGGCCAGGCCACCGTCGGCGTTGCCGATGCGGCGCTGATGAACGCCTGGAGCACGGCCTCGCAAGAGGTAGTCGACAGCCTCAACACCGGTTCGGCCATCGACTTCCGGATCGACGACCCGCAAACAACGGGCATCGACTTCTTCGCGACCTCCCTCACCTCGATGGCCGCGATCCTTGCGATCGCTCTCTTGCAGAGCCCGTCCTGAAGGTGCAAGGCCCACACGGCCGACCCATGGGACGTTGCGCCTCCTGCACTGTCACCGACAGCAGTGCCCGCGTACGCAGATGACACGGGCCACGGAAAGCGCACAGAGGTCGGCCTGGACTCCGATACCCACGGGCCCTGTCGTACCGCCTTGTGACTCTTCGGCGTCCAGACACGATCATGCATGACCCACGACAGGAACGACCGCGGCCTTGAAGCCGCAAAGACCACCCGCCGCACTGCCAACCGCAGTCGCACTCGCTGCTATCGGACTGCCGCGTAATACAGTCCGATAGCAGCGGCCAATAGGGGCTTTTCGGCTGTGCAGTTGCCGCGGGCGCCCCCGCGGTACAGGAACGTCAGACCGTGAGGTCGGCAGCCCACAGCCGGTCCGGGCGCTGTGAAGACGCCCTGCACCAGGTCAGGGGCGGAAGTGGCCTTCGGGTCCCGGCGGGTGAAGACTTTACGACTGGGACCGATGCCCGCGAGATCGGTTGCGCGCATCGATCACTCGACCTACTTGCATCCCACGTGGACTCCTCCGGTGCCTGAGGACGGCCTGCACGGTCCAACCGGCTACCGGTTGGCACGGCCCTTGATACCAGGCGGAGCGCTGATCACCTGACGGTGCGATAAGCGTTGCTGATCGTCCCGGTGTAGGTGTTGCCCTCGGTGTCGGCCAGGGCGGCCTTGAAGGACACGGTGCCAGGCCTCTCCGGATGGGCGAGAGTGACCGACCGCTTGCCGGACGCATCGGTGTGGACAGCGACGGGGAGCCAGGTGCGACCTGCGTCGTAGGAGACCTGCACGGCAAGGGACTTGAGGTGTCCCTTGGCGGCCGCCGGTCCGTGCACCGTGACCGGCACCACCGTCTTCTGCCCGGCCTTGGCGGTGGCGGTCAGGCTTAGCTTCGGTGCGAAGCGGACGGTGGAGAGCGGTAGGGGCTGCGCCGGGCCGTTCGTGTCCACGTACTGCGAGGTGAAGGCCCAGGTCGCGGAGACCTGGTCGCTGACCTGGTAGATGTCCAGTCTGCGCTGCGATTCGGCGGTCAGCGTGAACCTGGTCGGCTCCTTGGGCAGACCACGCATCACTCCATTGCCGCACGGATCGTCGGTGGTGCTGAGATAGGTTTTGCCGCCGCCGGTGAGCACGGTCTTCTGCTGGGCGCCGTAGTCGACCACGTAGTGGCCGTCGGAGAGCAGTGAGTTGCACAGGGCGTAGTTGTTGCCCGAACGGTAGCCGCCGATCCAGGTGGAGCCGCCCGAGATGTGCGGGCCGAAGACGGCCTTGTTGTACGTCTCGTGATAGGTACGGCCGGGCCTGTAGTCCCTGGCGTTCAACCCCCTGATGGAGGAGTACGGCAAGGTCACGTCGGGGCGGTAGAGGTCCACGCCGAGATTCCAGCGCAGGCCTTGGTCGGCCGACACATAGGTCACGGCGCGAGTGGCCGGCAGCGGAGTCCGCGAACCGATGGTGCCGTGGTCGGAGTCGGTCAGCTGCGGGAAGCCGGGAGTCTCCCACTGGCCGGTGGGCGCGGCGCCGGCGTCCTTGATGGCGGAGCCGATCGTCATGTCGACCCTGGCCATCGAGGACCGGCGGACCGTTCGGGTGAGGCCGGTGAAGAAGGACCCCTTCCGGCCGACCACGATGTGGTACTGCGGTGAGCCGGCTCTCGCCGCGCTCCAGACGCCGCTGACCTGGGCCATGAAGCTGTCCGCCGGGGCGTTCGGGCCGACCTGGGCGAGGGTGATGCCGGTGGCGTCGACGGCCTGGGAGTAGTCGTACGCTCTCTCGCTTCCGTTGGAGGCGTACCGCACGAGCGGATAGGGGCCGGCGGCCCCGGGAACGGGAGCCTTGATCGTGACCTTCTTGGCCTTGCGCTGGTCGAAGACGAGCGTGGTGTCTTTGGTGAGTGACACGTGGGGGGCGACCAGCATCGCGTACTTCTCGCCACCGTCCCAGATCCAGTCGTCCACCAGGTAGCGGCCCTTGGGTAGCCGGAGCGTCGCCCGGTAGTCGCCGTCGGTGTCATTGTCGTAGGGAGCCCAGATCTTGGCGGAGGTCTTTGCGGCGACGTTGACCATGGCGTTGGCCGGGGCCTTGCCGTCCAAGCCGATGCTCTGGACGGTGAGGTTGTACGACTCGACCTCGCGGACGACGAGTCCGGGGGTGCGGACGACGATCCCGCCGTCGGCGGATGTGGCGGTCACCGCGCCGGAGTGCACGCCGTCCTTCGCGTCCACGCGGGTGTCGGCGGTGGCGGTCGCGGTGGCGGTGCCGCCCGCCGGGATGGTGAGCGTGGCCGGGGAGACGGTGAACATGCCCGCCGTGCCGGTCGCCGCGAGGTTCAGGGTGACGCCTTCGGCGCCGGTGTTGCGGTAGGTGAGGGTCTTGGTGACCGGAGTGTCGTCGTGGTGCGGCCAGGACTGGGTGCCGAAGTCGAGGGACGGGGGCCCGGCCACGACGCGCTGGGTGATGGCGTGGGTGAGGTCGACCCGGCCGGAGCCCTGTTCGTACGCCGTCAGTTTGGCGTCGGCCTTGGCGGAGGCCATCAGCGCGGCCTTGATCCGTTCGCCGGTCCAGTCCGGGTGCTGCTGGGCGAGGATGGCCGCGGCCCCGGCGACGTGCGGGCTGGCCATCGAGGTGCCGGACAGCTTGATGTAGCCGTCGGTGTCTGCGTCCGTGCCGATCTTGCCGTGTTTGGCTTTGGCGGCGACGGTGTCCACGCCGGGCGCGGAGATGTCGGGCTTCAGCCCGCCGTCGGCCGTCGGTCCCCGGCTGGAGAACGGGGCCAGGGCGTCTTGCCGGTTCACGGCGGCCACGGTGAGCGCGGCGGCGGCGCTGCCCGGTGAGCCGAGGGTCTGGTCGGAGGGGCCCGAGTTGCCCGCCGAGACGGCGAACAGCACGCCCTTGGACGCCGACAGTTCGTTGACGGCCGCCTCCATCGGGTCGGTGCCGTGGCTGTCGGCACCGCCCAGGCTCATGTTGACGACCTTGGCACCCTGGCCGACCGCCCACTGCATGCCGTCGATGATGCCGGAGTATGTACCGTAGCCGGAGTCATCCAGCACCTTGCCGTTGAGCAGCCGTGCGCCAGGCGCGACGCCCTGGTACTTCCCCGAGGACGCGGCTCCGGAACCGACGACGGTGGACGCCACATGAGTGCCGTGTCCGAAGCGGTCGTCCGTGTCGCTGGAGCCGCTGAAGTCCTTTGCGGCGACGACCCTGTCCTTCAGATCCGGGTGGGTGGCGTCGATGCCGGTGTCCAGGACGGCCACCTTGACGCCCTTGCCGTCCCAGCCGGCCTTCCAGGCATTGGGCGCCCCTATCTGGACCGTACCGGTGTCCTCGCCGGGCGCGTCGGCGGCGGCCTGCGGGGCGGCCCTGACCCTGCCGTCGAGCCAGACACGGTCCACGCCGGGCGCCGTGGTCACCGCTTCCGCGGACCCGGTGTCGGTGTCGGTGTCGGTGCCGGTCAGAGCACGCCAGACATCCGCCGAGTCCTGCCGGACGGCGGTCAGCGACTGGCCGTGCACGGCGGGCAGTTCGCGCCGCACATCGGCCTCCGCCGCCCTCAAGGCCCGCTCGGCACCGGCTCGTTGGTTCTTGTCGCCCTTGTAGGAGACGATCAGCGGCAGCCGCTCGCGATGCTCGTTGTCATAGCCGTCGGCGAGGAGCTGTGTGATGTCGAACAGCCGGCGGTCCAGCCTGCCGCTGTTCAGCAACTTGATCGCGTCCGCCGGGATGACGAAGGTGTGCCCGCCCGCCAACTGCGTCGAGTAGCCGATGCCGGTGCGGCCCTTGCCCCGCTCCACACCGACGACCCGGCCGTCGCGGCCCACGAGGACGGTGTCGCCGGTGATCAGGGTGATGTGTGCGACGGCCCGCGTCGCGACGCCGCTGGGTAGTCCGGACGCCGGGCCCGGTGCGGCAGTTGACGGGGGGGCGGTGGCGGTGCCGGCGAGGCCGATCGCCAGCATCGCGGCCGTTCCGTACGCGACTGCCGTGCCGCGTCCGTGCAGGCGGCGTCTCTTGCGTAGACGGTGCTTCAAGGGATGGCTCAAGGAATGCCTCTCTCCTCTTCCCCGCTTCGGTGATGTGCGGTGCCGCGCACGCGGACGGATGCGGCCCCGGATCGGGGGCGTCCGGGGCCGCGGCTTGGGCGACGGGGTGACCAGGCGTCACCTCGCCGAGAAGAAGTCTTGGTGACCGGCGCGTTTGTCAGTAGCCCTCCGGCCCTCTGAACAATTCCGTTGACCAGCAGGAAAGTTGAGGCGGGCACCGTTCCGGCTAGTTTGGTCGCCGACTCCCTGACGATCAGCGAAAGGTACGGCCCTGTGGGACGACGCGAGAAGCCCGTGGACCCCGACGCCGGTCCAATACAACGGCTCGCCCACGAACTGCGCGCCCTCCGCGAGCAGGCCGGGAAACCCACGTACCGAGAGATGGCGGGGCGGACGAGGTACTCGACGAGCGCACTGTCGCAGGCGGCGGCCGGTGAGCAACTACCGTCGCTGGCACTGGTCCTGGCGTACGCGCAGGCCCTGAAGGCGGACACCGGGCAATGGGAAGAGCGCTGGCGCGAGGCACACCGGGCTGTTGTGCGGTCCGGTCAGGACGCGGAAGCCGTACCGCCGTACCGGGGACTGACCCGGTACGAAGCGGACGACCGGGAGCTGTTCTTCGGCCGGGACAACCTGGTCGGCGCGTTACTGGAACTGGTGGGGGAGCACCGGATCGCAGCGGTCTTCGGACCGTCGGGGAGCGGGAAGTCCTCGCTGCTGCGGGCCGGGCTGATCCCCCGGCTCCAGCAAGCCCCGGCCCCTGACAGACCGGCCGTGATCCGGGTGCTCACCCCAGGTGAGCGCCCCGCGCACACCCACACGGCGGCGCTCACTCCCCACGGCGCCGAGCAGGACACATGGGTGATCGTCGACCAGTTCGAGGAGCTCTTCACCCTGTGCCATGACAGCGGGCAACGGGAGGGCTTCCTCGATCTGCTGCTGGCGGCCCGGCGGCCCGAGAGCCGACTGCGGGTGGTCGTCGCGGTCCGCGGGGACTTCTACGGACACTGCGCCGCCCACCGCGAACTGGCGGACGCCGTGAGCCGGGCCAACCTGCTGGTCGGGCCGATGGATCCGGCCGAACTACGGGAGGTGATCACCAGACCGGCGGCCGCCGCAGGCCTGAGCGTGGAACACGCGCTGACCGCCAGGATCGTCGACGAGGTCACCGGCCGGACAGGCGCGCTGCCGATGCTCTCGCACGCCCTGCTGGAGACCTGGCGGCACCGCCGGGGCCGGACGCTGACCATGACCGCGTACGAGGAGGCGGGCGGCGTACACGGCGCGATCACCGCCACGGCTGAACAGGTGTACGCCGAGCTGTCCCCGGTCCAGGCCCGCATCGCCCGCCGCATCCTGCTGCGCCTGATCGCCCCCGGCCAGGGCACCGCCGACACCCGCCGCCCGGCGGCACGCGCCGAGCTGGAGCCGGGGCCACAAGGGCAGGCATACGGGCGGGATGTCACCGGCGTCGTCGAACTCCTCGCCGCCGCCCGCCTGATCACCCTGAACGACGGCACCGTCGAGCTCGCCCACGAAGCGCTGATCAGCGGCTGGCCCCGGCTGCGTGACTGGGTCGAGGAGGACCGTGAGCGGCTGCGCGAGCAGCACCGGCTCTCCGAGGCCGCCCGCGCCTGGCAGGAACTGGGCCACGACCCTGGCGCCCTGTACCGGGGAGCCCGGCTCAGCCGGGCCGAGGATCTGTTCGCCGTGCCGGAACGGCCCGCCGCGGACCTGGCGGACGACCTGACCCGCTCGGAAGGTGCCTTCCTCACCACCGCGCTGGCCGCCCGCGACGCCGAACGGGCGGCCGCCGCCCGTACCACCAGGAGGTTCCGCACCCTCAGCGGCGCCCTTTCCGCGTTTCTGGTACTCGCCCTCGTGGCTGGCCTGCTCGCCTGGCAGGAGAACCGGGCGAGCGAGAACGAACGGGCCAAGGCCGCCGCCCGCAGCGTCGCGGCGATCGCCGACAGCCTGCGGTCCTCCGACCCCCGCACTGCCATGCTGCTCGGCGTCGCCGCCTGGCGGATCGCCCCGCTGACCGAGACCCGTTCGGCGTTGCTCGGTGCCCTGGCCCAGCAGGAGCGGGACACCTTCACCGATCCGGAGAAGGGCAAGGACGTACAGCGGTTCCTCACCGGCCGGGGCCGGATGCTGCTCAGCGTCGTGGGCCGTCGGACAGTCCTGCGGGACGTAACCGGTCACCGACCGGCCGTCCCGGTCCGGCTGCCCGAGGACGCGGGGGTGGCGGATGTCAGCCCGGACGGCAGGATCCTCTACCTCGCGGGGAAGGACGGTGACCAGTTGTGGGACCTGCCAGCGGGCAGGGCCGCCGACCCACGTGTCCTGCGGAAGGCGGCACTGCTGGACTTCGGGGCCGACGGGCGCACTTACCTTCTTGGTACGCCGCGTACGCCGCGGGGGCCGGGCACCGTGCAATTGCGCCGGCTAGGGAAGGACGAGGTCCTCTTCGAGGAGCCCCTGCCGGAGGACTTGTCCGGCGCCGCTCTCGGCGCGGACGGCCGGCTGGTGGCCGTCTGCCCCTCCGACGGCCCGCTCCGGGTATGGGACACCGCGCGCCGCAAGCGCCTGCGAGGGCCATGGGACAGCGCGTCGCGGGGCGCCTGCGCCATCGGCACCGGCAAGGTCCGGTTCAGCCACGACGCAAGGCTGCTGGCCGTAGTGTCCAGGACCGGGATCCAGATCTGGGACATTCCCCGTGAGCGTCTCCTCACCGATCTTGAAACCCGCGGCGGCACTGGTGTCATGGACGTCGACTTCACCCCGGACGGGGCGTTCCTGGCGACGGTCGACGACCAGGAACTCGCGGTGTGGCGCCTGACGTCACCCGGCGTGCGGGCCTTCCGGCGTCCGCTGGCCGGCGAAATGGTGCACGGCCTCGCCTGGGATCCCGGGCCGGATCGCGTGCTGCGCTTCCTCGTCGGGGCCACCGTCCACTCGTACGACCTGAGTGCCAACCTCACGCCCCGCTGGCAGAGTTCGCCACCGGACTCTGCCGTACTCAGCCCGGACGGCACCGTCCTCGCGACCGGGATCGCCTCCGGCGTCGGTGGCCGCTGGGCCCTGCGCTCCACCCGTACCGACACGGTCCTCACCGAACAGCCCCCACGGCCCGCAGCCGGGAAGGGCCCCGTGCCCGGTTCCCCCTTTCCCCTGCTGGCGTTCAGTCCGGACAGCCGGGCACTCGCGATCAGCGAGACCATATCCTCACCCGGTTCCGCGCGGCAGCGGCTCACTGTGTGGGACGTGGCGGAGAACAAGGTACGGGCCTGGGCCGACGTGCCAAGGGCGGAGGGCAGCCTGCCGGTCGCCGTCGCCCTCGGCCCCGGCGGCCGGACACTGCTGGTCGCCAGCTCCGAGCGGGAAGACGCCGTGGTGGAGGTCTGGGACACCGGCTCCGGCCGCCTGCGCAGGACAGGCACGGTGCCGGGCTTCTCCGGTGTAACCCTCGCCGTACGGCCCGACGGGCGGCTGCTCGCCGGGTCGGGAGACCAGTACGCCCGGCTGCCGTCCGGTCCTGTCATCGGCCGTACGCTCAGCGAGGGCAGGGACGTGACCGCACTGGCGTTCAGCCCCGACAGCACCCGGCTCGCGACCGGGGACTCCTCCGGCCGGGTGACCTTGTGGGACGGCAGTGTGCAACACCGCTCGGGCGTTCTGGCCGGTTCCTCCACCACCATGTCCCAAGAAGATCCTGAGGCCGTGACCGCACTCACCTTCTCACCCGACGGCCGCACTCTCGCCGTGGGCGGCGTGAACGGCAGCCTCCAGCTCTGGGACGTCGCGTCCCGGCAGCTCCTCGTCGGCCTGGCCACCCCCGGTGAGGAGATCCGCTCCCTCGCCTTCGGCCGGGACGGCGGCACGGTGTACGTGGGCAGCCCGCACGTCCCGCTCCAGAAGTACCCCATCGACCCGGAACAGGCCGTCACCGGGATCTGTGACCGCACCGGCTCCGTCGGCCTGTCCAGGGCCGACTGGAAGTCGCATATCCCGGACGTTCCCTACCGCAGGATCTGCGGTTAGCGGGCCGGGGCACACGTCATTTCGCGTAGTAAGTGGCGTCCTGCCGGTCGAGTGCGGTGCTGATCGGCTGGACGCGGAACAGGTTGGTGCAGTGGCGGATGCAGCGGCCGGGGAAGTTGGCCGATTCGAGGGAGACGGTGCCACCGAGGCCGGGGACGACGCGCACGAGCAGCAGCGGACCGGGGCGCCGCCGCCAGCGACCGAGCAGTCCAAGATTCCTGGATTGGTCCCGGGCCGTGGCCGCCTGGCGCGGTTCTGCTGAGGGAACTGGACGCGCCCTTCCAAACGAGTCCAGCAGCGGCAGGCAAGAGGCCGAGCGCGATGAGCAACGCTGGAGCGTGGGACATCCGCCCGGCCTCTACCGTTTGCGCGGCCCGTGGGTGCAACTCCCCACACCACCCCAGCAAGCATGCAGGCCCATAACCACATCGTCAGAGGCTTCTGTTTGGACCTCTAGTTTTGTGACGTGCGGGGCGGCCTACGACCCGTCCAGCACCGCACCCTTCAGCAGATACGCCCTGGCGTCGGAGCCGATCAGCTCCAGGAGCACCGACTCGCTGGGCTCGGCCACCTGGTCGGTCACCGTCGGCACGGTCACCTCGGCGCTCGTGGACCCGGCCGGGATGTCCAGCTCCAGCGACAGGTTCGCCTCGGACAGCGGGCGCTCCGGGGCGGCCTCCACACCGTTCCGCCGGAGCCACTGCGGGTCTACGTCCTTAGTGGACAGCTCAATGCCGTCGGTGACCGGATTCACCAGGATCGGCTGCTCCAGATCCACGCCGGCGGCCTTGGACAGGGTCAGCCGCCAGGTCAGCGACTGCCCCTCGGTCACCCGGTCAGCGACCGGCGTCACGGTGATCGTGGGCACGGGATCGTCGTTCTGCGTGGTGACACCGCCCCGGTGCGAGCCGACGACGGCGCCCTTGACCGCCTTCACGGCGATGTCGTGTCGCAGGTCGTGGGAGTAGAGCGTGTCGCCCTTCACCACGACCGGTACGTCGATGGCGTTGCTGCCGGGCCGTACGGTCACCAGCTTGTCCGTGCCCAGCCCGGTCGCCTGGTCGAGGGTGTACACGCGGACCTGGCCGACGCCGTGCCCGGAGATCTCGACCGGGATCCGGTAGGTGCGGGTGCCCGAGTCGCCCTCCTTGACGGTCGTGCGGCCGACGTCGACGCGTGGCAGCGTCGGGGCCTGCACTGCGGGGGTGCCGGGGGTCCAGCCCCAGGCGTCCATCAGCCAGGCCTTCCCGGACGGCGAACGCGGCGTCAGGTCAAGGGACTTGACGTGCCGTAGGTCGAGCCCGGCGCGCGCGGCGGCGGTCAGCGGGACGCGGGCCTCCTGTGCCCAGTACGAGGCGGTGTGGTCGCTGCCGGGCAGCCCCTCCACTCGCACCCGGCCCAGCGCGGCCCTGCGTCCGGAGGCGTCGGTGACGGCCAGGTCGAGTTGTGTGCCGCTTGTGTTCGGGGGCACGAAGACGCGCAGCGCCAGTTCCTTGGAACCGGCGAGGGAGAGCGGTGCGGCGGGCTGAACACGGGCCGCCGTACCCGGCGTGGACCAGTTCAGGGCGACCGCGCGGCGGCCGGCCTCCCGTCCGGTGTCCCACGCCGCGAAGTGCGGCGAGGCCCCGGGTGTCTCCTGGTCCAGGCAGGCAGTCCTGGGGGCGGGGTCGATGGCCGAGCACAGCTGGGCGCCGGTCACGGTCACTGGTCCGTCGGGCAGGAAGGCGCCGCTGCGGCGTGCGCCGACCGCGTGGGTCAGGACACGGGCGGGGTCGGCGGAGGGGGCCCGTTTGCCGGAACCGTCGAGCAGCGGACGCACCCGGTCGTCGCCGGCGACGAACAGCCGGGCCGCGGCGGCGATGTAGGTGGCGCCTGCCTTGTGCTGCTGGTCGGCGGTGAGCCGGGGCTTGGAGCCGACCGAGCACACCCGGTCCGGCTGCTCCTCATCGTCGCGGAAGTCGTCCAGTGAGGGGGCCTGGGACCGGCCCGGCGTCCACTCGGTGTTGAAGAAGTTGTGGTTCGCGCCGACCATGTAGACGGCGCTGTGCAGCGCGTTGCCCCGGCTGACGCCGCGTGTCCCGTCGACGTACACCTCGCCCTGGAGGTCGGACACGTCGCCGTCGCAGCCCGGGAGGATCGTCACGGACGGCACGTCGGCGACCGGATTCTGGCCGAAGATCGTCGGTCCGATGAGGACGATGCCGCGGATCTTCCAGCGCACCGGGCCCCGGTAGCCGTCCTGGGCGGCGGGTGCGGGGTAGAGGCTGTCCATCGCCGCGCGGTTGACGCCTTCGCCGCCGCGCGAGTGTCCGACCAGCAGGACCTGGGAGAGGTCCGCCTCCGGCGCGTTGCGTACGGCCGTCGGTGCGCCGGTCGGGCGGGAGGCCCAGTCGGCCCAGCGAGCGAGGTGCCGGCGTACCAGCGAGGAGCGGGCCTGCGCCCCGGCGTCCTCGGCCTGCTGGTCCTGGCCGTTGATGCCGTTCGCGGAGATCGACACCGTCACATAGCCCTGCGAGGCCAGCAGTTGCTGGTCCTGCAGATGGCCCTTGTGGCTGGGGACCGGCCGGGTGCCGGACGGGCACGGCCACACACCGTTCGTGTAGTCCTTGTCGCCGGGCTTGAAGCAGGTCGTGTGGCGGCCGTGCAGGAACAGCGCGAGCGGGCGTTTGCCGGTGGCCCGCTTCGGTGCCACCACGACGGCCCGCATCTCGATCGGGGCGGCGTATCCGGGCAGCTTCACCGGGTCGAGGGTGTACTCGCCGGTGATGGTGCGATACGCGCCCGGCCTGCCGGGGTCGACGGGGTTGGCCGGCAGGGCGGCGGGCGGCTGCGCGGCGTCATGCACACTGCCATCCCGGGCCGAGGAGTTGTCCGCAGCCGCGTCCAAGCGGCGTCCGGCGGCCAGCACCTGCAGGTCCTTCAGGGGCGCGTTGCCGACCTCGTCGAGAGCGAGCCGGAACGTGCGGCTGTCCTTCCCGGGCTGCGGAATGCCGACCAGGCGGTTCGCCGAGCGGAACTCCACGCGGGCGTCACCCATGGGGACAGGCGTGGGCGACCGCCACACCAGCTCCCGAGCGGCGCCCTCTCCGCTGATCCGCCAACCCGGCGGCAGCGGGCTGTCGGCAGACGTGGTCAACGGTGTTGTGTCGGACGGTTGTCGGGCTTGTGCCAGTCCCGGTGTTCCCGCCAGGGCCGCGAATGCGGCCACGGCGGTGACGCCTATGCGCCAGGCACGGATCAAGGGGCCACTTCCTCACCACTGTGAGCGCGGGAGCCCCCTTTCCTGTCAGGAACCCCTCGCGCCTCATGGGAGCCCCAGGGAGCCCTGCCGGTTGCCTGGGGCCCAGAAACGAAGCAGGGAAGACCGCAAAAATTCGGCCACCCATGTTCGGGTCCGCAACCGTCGGAAACTCTGCCAGCGGCGGACATTCCCTTCAGGAAGCCGCCAACCCCCCTCACCGCACGAGGAGTTGGGTCACGGAGGCACCCAACTCCTGGAGCGGTCTTGCATTCGCCCGCTGCCCTGCGGCGACGAGTCTTCGCCAGCACCCTGTCCGTGCTGGTGGACAACAGCCATGATTTTTTCCCTCGTTGTCCGCACGCCAGAGGACTAACCTCGCCGATGACCAGGGGGAAACGGGCCGAGCGCCCGCATCACGAGGACCGATATGCCATACCTGACTGCCCAGGCCCGGGGCGCTGCCGACCCCGGATGTGCAACAGCACACCGTGGGCGGCCGCGGACACCCGAGGGAGCCACCGCATCACCGGCGATCCTGACCGCCGGCACGTCACCCCGGACGGGAACCTCGAGGTCCCCGTCCAGCCGTTACAACACGGAGCCTGCCCCCTCATGCCCTTCAAAGAGACGGCCCCCACCGCTGGAGGCAGCATCGCGGCGGGCCGCTCCTGGCCGTGCTGCTGAACCGCCTGCTGGGCGGCCGGAACCTGACCGCCGATGACACCGCGTCGGCGATGGACCTGATAGCGGCCCCGACTCTCTGACCGCTGGCCCGGGACCGCCCCGGTTACCGACTCATCGAGGAGTTTCCCATCATGGCGAATCTGTCGCACAACCTCGTGCAGGCCGCCGCGCGCCACCCTCGGCGCCCTGCCCTCCGGATGGGTGAGCAAGTCTGGACGTACGCCGAGGTGGACGTCATGTCAGCGCGGGTGGCGGCGGGCCTGACCGCCGACGGACTATGGCCCGGCGACCGGGTGGGGCTGATGCTGCCCAACGGTCCCGCCTTCGTCGTCCTCTACTACGGAATCCTGCGGGCCGGGGGCACCGTCGTACCGATCAACCCTCTGTTCAAGGCTCGCGAGGTGGAGCACTACCTGTCCGACTCCGGCACCCGCCGCCTCTTCGCAGCGGAGCAGTCCATGAGGGAGGCGGAACCCGCGGCGCGCGCCACGGACACCCACCTCGCCCGCATCGACCCGTCCGACATCACTGCCGGAGCAGGGGCGCACGAACCGCTTGCCACGGTGGCCGACCGGGACGGTGAGGCGACGGCCGCCATCTTCTACACCTCGGGAACGACCGGCCACCCCAAGGGCGCCGAACTCACCCACCACAACCTCGCCCGCAATGCCGACGCGGTCACCCGCCTCTTTGAGCTCACCGAACAGGACGTGGTACTGGGCTGCCTGCCCCTCTTCCATATCTTCGGACAGGGCTGCGCGATGAACACCGCCCTCCAGCAGGGCGCCTGCCTGGTCCTCCTCCCACGCTTCGACCCCGCAGCAGTACTGCACGCCATCGAGCAGCACCGGGTAACTGTCTTCGAGGGGGTACCCACCATGTACGCCGCCCTGCTGCAACAGCAGAGCGATGCGGACACCTCGTCGCTGCGGCTGTGCGTCTCCGGCGGCGCTTCGCTGCCGGTCCCGGTGCTGCACGCCTTCGAGCAGCGGTTCGGCTGCGCAGTACTGGAGGGCTTCGGCATGTCGGAGTGCTCGCCGGTGGTTTCCTTCAACCACCTCCACCGACCGCGTAAGCCCGGTTCGGTGGGAACCCCCATCAAAGGGGTCGAGGTACGCGTCCTGGCGCCCGACGGCACCGAGGTGCAGGGCGGTGCGGTAGGCGAACTTGCCGTCCGCGGCCACAACGTGATGACGGGCTACTGGCAGCGGCCCGAGGCCACCGCGGAGGCCATTCCGGACGGCTGGCTTCGCACCGGTGACCTCGTCCGCCAGGACGAGGATGGTTATCTCTTCGTCGTCGACCGCAAGAAAGACATGATCATCCGTGGCGGATACAACATTTACCCGCGTGAGATCGAAGACGTGCTCTACGAGCACCCCGACATCCTGGAGGTAGCCGTCATCGGCATCCCTCACGACACGCTCGGCGAGGATGTGGCCGCCGCGATCGTGCTCCGGCCCGGTGTCGAGCAACGCCCCGACGAACTGCGCCAGTTCGTCAAGGACAGGGTGGCGCCGTACAAATACCCGCGCCAAATTGTCTTCCTGGACGGGCTACCGAAGGGGGGCAGCGGCAAGGTCCTCAAGCGGGAGATTGCCATCCCACGCTGACCGCGACGGCGTCACATGCCAGTATCACTTCGATACGGGCGGACCGCGTACTCGTCCCAGTTCACACGGGCCCTTGGGGCGCGGTGCTCTCTTCCACCAGGAGACCCAGCGCGATGGTTGCCCCTCGCACCGGGCGAGCACGTTCAGCGTCAGACGCCGCGCTTGACGCTGTGGTCAGGTCGCCAGCTCCGAAGTCACTTCGGGGTTCCGGCGATGGTGCGGCCGCATTGGGCGTACCAGTTCAGCGTGTCCTCGTGTGTGACAGCACCGGCCGAGGCCACCTCGGTCGGTGCTGTCCCCTGCAGGATGCGTTTGATCGGCACTTCCAGTTTCTTGCCGGTGAGGGTACGGGGGACGGCGGGGGCGGCGATGATGTCGTCGGGGACATGGCGGGGTGACAGTTCAGTGCGGATCGCGGTGACGATTCGGCCGCGCAGGGTGTCGTCCAGCTGGATGTTCTCGGCGAGGACGACGAACAGGGGCATCACGTAGCCGCCGTCGGGGAGTTCGGCACCGATGACGAGGCTGTCGGTGATCTCGGGGAAGCGGTCCACCACGGCATAGATGTCGGCGGAGCCCATCCGTACGCCCATGCGGTTGAGGGTGGAGTCGGACCGACCGGCCACGACGATGCTGAGGTCGTCGTGCACGGTCACCCAGTCGCCGTGCCGCCACACACCGGGAAATGTGTCGAAGTAACTGGCGTGATATCGCTGCCCGTCCGGATCCGCCACGAACCGCAGGGGCATCGAGGGCATGGGCTCGGTGACGACCAGTTCGCCTTGCTGCCCGGTCAGCGGATGCCCCTCCGGGTCCCAGGAGGCCAACGCGACGCCAAGCGCCGGCGCGGGGATGCGTCCGGTGCGAACCGGTAGGTCGGCGGCGGCGCCGGCCAGGGCGGAGCAGATGTCGGTGCCGCCGCACACCGACTGCAGCCACACGTCCGGGGACACGTGTGAGTAGACCCACCGCCACGCCGAAGGCGCAAGGGTGGAGCCCGTCTGTAGGATCGAGCGCAGCCGGCTCAGCCCAACTGCGGCTCGGGGCTGGGCGTTTGCCTGCTCGCCCGCCATCAGATAGCCGGCGCCCACCCCGAGCACAGTCACGCCGGTGCGTTCGGCGATGCGCCAGCCACCGTTGACGTCCGGGAACGTGGGGCTGCCGTCGTACAGCACGATGGTCGCGCCATGCAGGAGACCGCCGATGAGGTAGTTCCACACCATCCAGCTCGTCGAGGTGAGGAACAGGAACCGGTCGGACGCGCGCACGTCAGCACCGAGGCCGAGAGACTTCAGCAGCTCCATGACGATGCCGCCATGCCCGTGGACGATGCCCTTGGGCACCCCGGTCGTGCCGGAGGACCACAGCACCCACAGCGGGTGGTCGAACGGGACGTCGGCGAACTCGATCTCCGCGTCGTCCAGGGTGTCCGGCCAGTCGTGGACCGCCACGCCGGCACGCACGGGCCAGGAACCGGTGGTACGGCACCGGACGGTGACCAGGTGCCGCACCGTGGGCAGCCCGTCCAACAGCTCGGCAGCCTCAGTACGGCGATCGAACACCTTTCCGCCATAGGTGTAGCCGTCTGCGGCGATCAGGGCGACCGGGGCAACCTGGCGGAACCGGCCCAGCACACTCGGTATGCCGAAGTCCGGTGAGCATGCTGTCCATACTGCGCCGACGGCTGCGGTGGCCAGCAAGGCGACGACAGCCTCCCGGATGTTGGGCAGGTAGGCCGCGACGTGGTCGCCGGGCCCGACGCGCAGTACACGCAACCTGGTCGCGACGGCGGCGACCTCGTCCCGCAGCTCACGCCAGGAGGTCTCGACCGGCTCGCCGGTCTCGGTCACGCTCACCAGCGCCGGTCGGGTGTCGCTCGGTGCGGCCAGGCAGCGTTGCGCGAAGTTCAGCCGGGCACCGGGGAACCAGCGCGCGCCGGGCATGGTGCGCTCGGCCAGCACGGCGTCGTAGCTGTCGGCCTCATCCAGCCCGTAGTACTCCCAGACCGCTGCCCAGAACTCGGTGAGCTCGTCGGTGCTCCACCGCCACAGCTCGATGTAGTCGGCGAACGAGTGGCCCCGCGATGTCCGGAGCCATCGGAGGAAGTCGGCGAGGTTGGACTCTTCGACCTGGTGCGGGCTCGGCCGCCACAGTATGTTCGATACACCCATGATCCGTCCGGTTTCAGTAGGTGATGGGCGGTTTGACTCCATCACGCTTGCTGGTCATCGAATCGAGCGCGTCCTCGGCCTTGGCTATGCCGAACCGGTGCGTCGTCATCGGTGCCGGGTCGGCTGTCCCCGTGGCCAGCAATCGCATCAGGCGCGTCATCCGTGTGCCGAAGTTGCCGACCAGGCCCTCCACCCTGCCGAACCGTTCGGTGACGCCGACGACGCAGTGTCCGCGACCTGGTCCTGCCGGGTCACGTCACAGGCGCCGCCAACGTGGCCTGTGCCCCGGATTTCGTCAGGGCGTCGGCGGGCTCCTAGCCGACGTCCTCGTCGAGGTCGACGATGGCGAGCGCGGCGCCTTCTTCGGCCATCCGGGGCGAGAGGGCGCGGCCGAGCCCGTTGCCGCCCCCGTGACTATCGCGGCTTTTCCGGCGAGGCGTCTCCTACCATTTTCCCCCTTCATTGAACATGGATCTGCGAGATTGCCGTTGAATCTGCGAGCAGACGCCGGGACCGGCGGGTTTCAGAGGGTGACCGGCAGGTCGCGGCCGAGCCACTCGGTGTAGAACGTCGCCAGGTCGGGTGTGAAGTCGACCTCCACCGGAAAGGTCGGCGGGACGCAGTCGACGTCAAGGAGTGTGCCGCTGACCGGGCAGAGGAACTCGCGGATCTCGACGAGGTCGGGGTCGATGGTGAGGTGTTCCTCCGGGTAGATTCTGAGGAAGTCCTCGCGGGTGCGCCGGACGATCACCCGGCACAGCATCTTCCAGTTTCCGTTCCAGGGGCCGAGTTCGGCGCCTGCCTTCGTCTTGACGATGGCCTTGCCGTCCTTGGCGACGATGAACAGGTTCTCCCCGAGGGGGAGCAGGATCTGCTCGTCCCAGTCGACGAGTTGCTGCTGTGCGACAAGGGTTTCGGCGAAGCGGGACTCGTCCTTCGGGGCCCGCATGAGGCCGAGCAGTTCCTCCCAGGACAGCTTGCGCTGCACCAGGGCGTTCGTGGTCTCCTGGCTGGAGACCGGAGAGCGGTCGTCGTCGGTCATGGTGGTGTCCTCTTTCAGGGAGCCGCGTCCGGTCAGGAAGCCGCGTCCGGCCGCGGGCGGCTGGACGAGGTCGGGTAGTAGAAGCCGACGGGTGCGGGAGCGGAGAAGTTCGGCTCGCCGGTCTCGGTGTAGGGGAACTCGTCGAGCTGCCAGAACGCCTTGTACTGGGTGACGAGGACGTCGGACAGCTTGGCCGAGCGGGCGAAGGTGTGGTGCACCATGTCGGAGACCTCACCCGCGGCGGCGCGGACGCGTTCCGCCTCCCACCACTCGGCCGCGGGCACCGACTCGGCCAGCCGGGCCTGCCGCCGCCGGTCGCGTTCCGCGTCGGTGTCGGTGCCCGCGAAGGCATACGCGGTGCGGGCACCCTCAGTGGTCATGAGTCCGTTGGCGAGGTCCTTCTCGATGGCGGAGGTCTCGCGATCCAGCGGATCCCCGTACCCCGCGCCGCCGTAGTACAGCACGCCGAACAGGTCGCCTTCCCGCAGGTTCGGTGACCACTGGTTGTCCGGACCGCAGTACCAGTCCTCGGCGGTGATCGTGCCGTCCAGCAGCATGCGTTCGGCCTCCTCGATGCTCGACGGCAGCTTCTCTCCCCGGGCGATGAGGTCGGCGACGTTGGTCCCGGTGGCCCACAGGCACTTCCACCCCGCCGGCGGGTAGCCGCCGAACAGTCCCTTGTGGAACACGCCGCCATTCATGCACCCGGATCCGGACAGGGTCACGTTGACCACGTCGGAGTTGCGGACCATCCACAGCGACTGCCAGCCGGACCCCCCGCGGAACCGGCCGTAGCCCTGGTGGTCAGGGACGAAGCTACGGCCGAGGTAGACGTTGGGGCCGGTCAGCTCCCAGACCTCGGCGTCGCCCTGGATGCCTTCGGAGTTCCAGATCGGGCTGCCGCAGTCCATGCCGTCGGCCACACCGCGGGCGCCGAAACTCTCGCCCGCCATCTCGAAGTTGTTGTAGCCGGTCGGTCCGCCGAACTGGTCGAAACCGGTGACCCCCACCATGCAGGTCGGGGTCGACATCAGGATCTCCTCGGTGAATCCCCTGGCGTACATGCTGATGCCCATCAGCCGCCAGACATTGGCGAAGATCGGGATGAGGGTCCACCAGGCCAACGAGGTCGCGACGCCCTGGTAGTTGGCGTTGACGATCGATCCCTCGGGCAGGTACTGCTTGACCGCCAGATACGCGCCGTCGTTGACCCGGCCGTCGTAGTTGAGCAGTTGGGTCAGGGTGATCCAGAAGCCGCCGTTCATCGGCCCCGGGGCGCAGTTGAACGGGTGGAAGCTCCAGCCCGTCGAACCCTCGTAGTCGAGTTCTATGCGGCCTTCACCTGTGACCGTCATCTCCTGGCGCACCAGATCGATGAAGTCGTTCTTGGCCAGCGGGTGTACGAAGGGCACATGGCTACGCTTGTGCACCGGCATGGTCAGCCCGCGGTAGGTGCCCGGCACCATGGTCGTACGAACCCGCTTGAGGAATTCCCGGCGGCCTTCCTCGATCAGTTCCTTCGTGGACTGCTTGTAGTAGTCCAGGCCGAACTGTTCGACGATCTCGGTGAGCGCCTCGCGGACCATCAGGCAGCCCGACAGCTTGGCCTTGTCGTCGAGGATCCACCAGTTGGCGTTCCTGAGGCCCATGCGCAGCCGCAGCATGTAGTCGTGGCGGAAGTGGTCGTCCTCGCCGACCTTCTCCGCGCTGATGTGCAGTCCCTCGCCGTACCGGTCCGGGGTGAGCACCGACATGCCCGGCCCCTCGTAGGTGCCCGCCTCCAGTTCGTGGGTGACCGCGCCGACCCAGGCGATGAGCTCGTCGCCGTGGAAGACCGGGATGACCGTCATGACGTCCGGCGTGTGCACACCGCCGGCCCACACCTCGTTGTTCTCGAAAATGTCCCCGGGCCTGATCCTCGGGTTGTCCTCGTAACCGTTCTTGATCATGAACTTGATGAACTCGGACAAGGTGTGGACGTGCACCATGATCCCGCTGGACAGGGCGATGGCGTCGCCTTCCGGGGTGTAGAGCCCGATCACGAACTCCTCGAAGTCCCGGACCGCGGGTGAGGAGGCGATGTACTTCATCGTCTCGCGCGTCGAGATGATGGTCGACAGCAGCCGGGAGTGGAACGACTCGAACTGGAGCGGGTCGGCTTCGAGGTTGGGCAGCTCGGTCAAGCCCTGGTAGTGACCGGTCTCTTCGAACAGCTCCTCGCAGCAGTTCAATTGCTCGAGCAGAGTCGGCTTCTCGCTGGTCATGTGGGGTCCTGCCTTTCAAGTCACCTTGGGACGAACGGGGTCAGGCCTGACCGGCGCGGTAGTGGATGAGGCGGCGGCTGTCGAACTCGACGTGATGGGTGGGCGGGATGAGCAGTGTGGTCGCCGGGTGCTCGATCACCGCCGGGCCGCCCACGACGTTGCCGGCCTGTAGCTCGTCCATCTCGTAGATTCGGAAGGTGATGGCCTGGCCCTTCCAGTGCCCAGGCCGGGTTCCCTTGAGCGCCGACGAGGGCGGGGTCCTGCCGTGCAGATCAAGCACCGGGATGGCCGGCTTGGGGGTCTCCAGATCGGCGGAGAGCGCGAGCTCCAGGATCTGGTAACCGACTTCGGAGTAGAGGGCCTGCTTCGGATAGATGCTGGTGTAGACGCGCTCGTAGCCGCGCATCAGCTCATGGAGGTCGTCGATCGACTTGAGCCGCTCACCGTCCCAGGGGACCTCGAAGTCCGAGAGCTGGTTGGTGAAGCGCACATAGGCCGAGCGGTTCAGCTTGGCCGCGCCGAAATCCCAGCCGTGGATGGCGAAGTCCTGACGCGCGCGCTCCTCCAGCGATGCCCAGGCCGCGTTGATCGCCTCGATCGCCGCGCTCTTGAGCGCGCGGGCCGGACCGTCGTCCCCTGCTGGACACGCCGCGATGGTCGCCTGGTGGTAGCGGTAGCGCCGCGGCGCGCAGAGCACGCCGAATGCCGAGAAGACGGCGGCGAACGGGAAAGTGATGACCTCCTTGAAATTCAGCCCGTCGAGCACCCCGGACAGGCCCAGCGGCCCGCCACCGCCGTACATCAGCATCGAGTACTCCTCGGTGGTGTACCCACGGCCACGGAGCATGTTCGACAGGAACTCCCGCATCGACTCGGTGACCAGCTGATGTGCCCGCTCGCAGAACTCCATGACGCCGACCTTGAAATGCTTGGCCATCGGCTCCAGCGCCGCCTGCGCCGCGTCCTTGTCCAGCGGCACATCACCGCCGAGGAAGTTGTTCGGATCCAGATAGCCCAGCAGTAGATGGCAGTCGGTGATCGTCGGGTTGGGCCAGTTCAGACAGACACCGACATCCGACCCCGCGCTCCGCGGCCCGATGGTGAGCTTCCCGGTCAACGGGTGTATCCCCAGTTCCGACCCCATCCCGGCACCGATCGACTCGGTGTGGATCATCGGGATGTTGGTGCGGAAGCTCAGCAGGGTGGGCTCCCGGGTGATCGGGATGGTGCCGTCGCGGACGATGCCGACATCGAAGCTGGTTCCCCCGATGTCGCAGCAGACCACATTGTCCGAACCGAGGATCTCCCCGACGAAGTGTCCGCCCAGCACCCCACCGACGGGACCGGACACATAGGACTCGTACAGCCGGGGGGTGTCCACCGGCACGGTGCCTCCGTGCGCCAGCAGCGTGGAGACCTCCCGCCGGAAACCGTCCGAACGCGCCTTCTCCTCCACGGCCTTGAAGTGTTTGCGGGCCCGCTCCCCCGCATAGGACTGCGCGACGACACTGGCCAGCCGGGTGTACTCCTTGTGCGTCGGCGCGATCGCCGAGGACAGCACGACCGAGACGCCGGGTGCCTCCTCGGCGATGATCTGTGCCGCACGCTGCTCGTGTGCGGGGTTCATGTGCGAGAACAGGAACATCACACCGATCGACTCGACCCCGGCTGCCAGCAGCTCGCGCGCGGCGACCCGTACGTCCTCCTCCCGCAGCGGGACGGTGACCTGACCGAACAGGTCGATGCGTTCCTGGGCGCCATGCACCCGGTCCCGCGGGATCACCGGATCGTCGTGGTGATGGGTCACGGTGTGCAGCCGGTCGGCGTAGGGATAGCCCAGCCAGCCACCCTCGGCCTTCTCCATCAGCAGGTAGTCCTCGAAGCCCTGGGTCAGCAGCAGCCCCACCGTCGAACCGGTCTTGCTGAGCAGCGTGTTCAGCATGATCGTGCCCGCGTAGACGATGACTTCACTGTGCGGCATCACCTCGGACAACTGCTTGCCGTCTGTCTTCGCGGCATCGGCGATCGACCCGATGAAGCTGACCGATTCGTCCTGCTTGTTCGTCAGATACTTGCCGACAAGGAACCGGCCGTCATCGCTGACGATGACCGCGTCGGTCATCGTGCCGCCCGCGTCCAGGGCAACCCAGTTGCTCTCGCCCGCGCCGAGTGATTGATCTTGAGCCGTCACGGTGCATCTCCGATCACACAGAAGCCGCGGCGCCGTAACGAGCTACGGGCGCCCACCTGATGGCCCAGGACCCTGCACCGAAACGCACCGAGAAGGCTTGAACGGATACGCCGAGCCGTTGAACGATCTCGCACGCTTCGCCAAGGCACAGGCAACGGCGCAGGTCACTGCGGTTTGGGCATGTCGAATGCGTTGAACAATCCGCTGTGCGGCTTGAACATACGGGCGCGACAATCGCTGTGACCTGTCGCATACCGCCCGCAGGCGTTAGCGTCGAAACGCAGCAGGCGGCCGCGCACTCGCCGAACAGCCCGTTGCCGAGCGTCAATGTCGACGTGGAGGACAGGCCGATGGCGCAACACTTGAT